>NZ_JBFAVI010000018.1:0-42815 GCF_040679695.1 Micromonospora sp. NPDC052213 | reverse complement strand
CGCAGAAGATCACGGTCGACGCGCAGGGCGAGATCCTGGAGCTGAAGAACACCGTCAACACGATGGTGGACCAGCTCTCGTCGTTCGCCGACGAGGTCACCCGCGTCGCCCGCGAGGTGGGCATCGAGGGCAAGCTGGGCGGCCAGGCGCAGGTGAAGGGCGTCTCCGGCACCTGGCGGGACCTCACCGAGAACGTCAACCAGCTCGCCTCGACCCTCACCACCCAGCTGCGCGCCATCGCGCAGGTCTCCACCTCGGTGACCCGGGGCGACCTGACCCAGCGGATCGCGGTCAAGGCGCAGGGCGAGGTCGCCGAGCTGAAGGACAACATCAACCAGATGATCGTCACCCTCCGGGAGACGACCAAGAAGAACGCCGAACAGGGCTGGCTCGACTCGAACCTGGCCCGCATCGGCGGACTGCTCCAGGGCCAACGCGACCTCGGCGAGGTCTGCCGCATGATCATGATGGAGGTGACCCCGCTGGTCGACGCGCAGCTCGGCGCGTTCTTCCTGGCGGACACCTCCGAGGGCGTGATGCGGCTGCGGCTGACCGCCTCGTACGGCTACGTCGCCCGGGGGCACGACGTCACCTTCGGGCCCGGCGAGGGACTGGTCGGCCAGACCGCCCTCTCCCGCCGGACGATCCGGATGGGCGGGACGCCGGACGGCAGGCTGATGCTCCGCTCCGGGCTCGCCGAGACCCCGCCGGCCGACCTGGTCGTGCTGCCCGTGCTCTTCGAGGGCGAGCTGCTCGGGGTGATCGAGTTTGCGAGCGTGACGCCCTTCTCCGAGCTGCACCTGTCCTTCCTGGAGCGGCTGGTGCTCACCACCGGCATCGCCGTCAACACCATCCAGGCCAACCGGCGTACGGAGGAACTGCTCGCGCAGTCCCAGCGGCTCGCCCACGAGTTGCAGGAGCAGTCGGCCGAACTCCAGCGCACCAACGCCGAGCTGGAGGACAAGGCGCAGCTGCTCTCCGAGCAGAAGGGCAACATCGAGACCAAGAACCGCGAGATCGAGCTGGCCCGGCTCGGCCTGGAGGAGAAGGCCCAGCAGCTCACCCGGGCGTCGGCGTACAAGTCGGAGTTCCTGGCCAACATGAGCCACGAGCTGCGTACGCCGCTGAACTCCCTGCTGCTGCTGGCCCGGCTGTTGGTCGAGAACTCGGAGCAGAACCTCACCCCGAAGCAGATCGAGTTCGCCCGGACCATCCACGGCGCCGGCTCCGACCTGCTGTCGCTGATCGACGACATCCTGGACCTGTCCAAGATCGAGGCGGGGCGGATGGACGTCGAGCCCACCGAGGTGCGGTTCGACGAGATCCGCAGCTACGTGGAGCAGGCGTTTGCGCCGCAGGCCGACGAGAAGGGCCTGGACTTCCAGGTGCGGATCAGCAAGGACCTGCCGCCGGCCCTGGTCACCGACGCCCAGCGGCTCCAGCAGATCCTGCGCAACCTGCTCTCCAACGCGGTCAAGTTCACCGACAACGGCGCGGTGACGCTGCGGATCGCGCCGGCGCCCGAGAACACGGCCTTCGACGTGCCGGCGTTGACCAACGCGCGGCAGGTCATCGCGTTCACGGTGGTCGACACCGGGATCGGCATCTCCGACGACAAGCTGTCGTTGATCTTCGAGGCGTTCCAGCAGGCCGACGGCACCACCAGCCGCCGCTACGGCGGTACGGGGCTGGGCCTGTCGATCAGCCGGGACCTGGCCCGGCTGTTGGGCGGCAGCATCGTCGTGTCGTCGGCGCCCGGGCAGGGCTCGACGTTCACCCTCTTCGTGCCGGACGTGCTCGCGCCGGACGCGGTGGTGGCTCCGCTGCCGCCGTCGCCGGCCCGGGCGGGGCTGCCGTCGTCGCTGCTGATGCCGCCGCCGGAGCTGCCCGAGCCGGCCTCCACGCCGGCCACCCGGCGACTCGAGGGGGCCACCGTGCTGATCGTCGACGACGACGTCCGGAACGTCTTCGCGCTGACCAGCGCGTTGGAACTGCACGGGCTCACCGTGTTGTACTCGGACAACGGGGCGGACGGCGTCCGCCTCCTGGCCGAGCATCCGGAAGTGGACATCGTCCTGATGGATGCGATGATGCCCGATCAGGACGGTTACGAGACGACCCGGCAGATCCGGCGCAACCATCGGTTCGCCGACCTCCCGATCGTCTTCCTGACCGCGAAGGCCATGCCCGGCGACCGCGAGTCGGCGCTGGCGGCCGGGGGAACCGACTACATCACCAAGCCCGTCGACCTGGACGAGTTGATCGAACTCATGTCGTCCTGGATCAGCGGCAGCCGAGCCGAGGAGAGTTCGTGACCCAGATGGCCAAAGCGCTCCTGGTGGACGACCGCCGGGAGAACCTGATGGCGCTGGAGGCGATCCTCCAGGGGCTGCCGGTCCAGTCCGTCGCCGTGGAGAGCGGCGAGGCGGCACTGAAGCAGCTGCTGGTCGACGACTTCGCGGTGATCCTGCTCGACGCCCAGATGCCGGACATGGACGGCTTCGAGACGGCGAGCCACATCAAGCGGCGTGAGCGTACGCGGCACGTGCCGATCATCTTCCTCACCGCCGCGGACCGGGACGCCCAGCTCGCGCTGCGCGGCTACGCGGTCGGCGCGGTCGA
Organism: Micromonospora sp. NPDC052213; assembly: GCF_040679695.1. Taxonomy (NCBI): domain Bacteria; kingdom Bacillati; phylum Actinomycetota; class Actinomycetes; order Micromonosporales; family Micromonosporaceae; genus Micromonospora; species Micromonospora sp. NPDC052213. The sequence goes on along the minus strand of NZ_JBFAVI010000018.1, from coordinate 40,193 downwards.
CTACCTCACGAAGCCGTTCGACCCGTGGGTGTTGCGGGCCAAGGTGTCGGTCTTCGTGGAGCTGTGGGTGAAGACCCGGCAGCTCGCGGCCCAGTCGGATCTGGTGCGGGAGCGCGATGCGCAGTGGCGGGTGCTCACCGACGCGGTCGACGAGGCCACCGTGATGCTGCGGACGGACGACCCGGACGCCCGCGACCGCGCCGTCGACCTTCTCGAACAGGCCCGCTGGGGCAACACCCCCTGACCCGCTCCGGCCCCTGGCCCCGCCTCGATCCTGCATTTTCTCGCCCCCGACAAAGAGCGCAAAGGCGAACGAATCAGGACGGAAAGCGCAAGATCGCGAGGGCCGGCCGGGGGAGCGGGTCAGGCCGTGGTCTGGTCGTTGCGGATCATCAGGGCGCTGCGGAGGCCGGTGATGTCCAGGACGCGGAGCAGGAAGTCGCCGACGTTCGTCAGGACCAGGAGGCTCTGCGCGTGGCTGGCCTTCCGGCTGAGCACGACAAGGGTGCCCAGTCCCTGCGAGTCGCAGAAGGTGACGCCGCCGAGGTCGAGCACGATCCGCGGCGGCGGATCGGCGAGCACCTCGTTGACGACGGTCGACAGCTGGGCGGCCGTGAGCATGTCGATCTCACCGGCCAGGCGCAGCACAGCTTCGTCGCCCGTCCGGTGTAGCGTGATGGACAGTTCGGCACGATCCACCGGGTCAGCCTAGCGCGATCCCGGCGACCCGGCCTGTCGAGCCGGGGTGCCGCAGCCATCGAGCGGGAGCACCGCCGACCCTGAGCCCCGGAGGGCGCGGCGAGACCGCACGGGAGGCCGGGGCGGGTGAGCCTGGTAACCCCGGTCCGGGGTGCCTGCCGATTCGCCGCCCGGCGCTGACACAATGGCGGCATCGTGACCGATATGTTTCCCGCCGGATCCGGCCGTTACCCGGCCGACGCGCCGGCCTCCGAGGCCCTGTTCGACCGCGCCAAGGCCATCGTGCCCGGCGGGGTGAACTCCCCCGTGCGCGCCTTCCGTGCCGTCGGCGGCACACCGCGCTTCATGGTCCGGGGGGAGGGGCCCTGGCTCTACGACGCCGACGACCGGCGCTACGTCGACCTGGTCTCCTCCTGGGGCCCGCTGATCCTCGGCCACGCGCACCCCGAGGTGGTGGACGCGATCCGGGTCGCCGCCGCCCGGGGCACCAGCTTCGGCACCCCCACCCCGGGCGAGGTCGAGCTGGCCGCCGAGATCGTCGACCGCACCCCGGTCGAGCAGGTCCGGCTGGTCAACTCCGGCACCGAGGCCACCATGTCGGCGATCCGGCTGGCCCGGGGCTTCACGGGCCGCCCCCGGATCGTCAAGTTCTCCGGCTGCTACCACGGTCACTCCGACGCGCTGCTGGCCGCCGCCGGTTCGGGCGTGGCCACCCTCGGCCTGCCCGACTCGCCCGGCGTGACCGGCGCGGCGGCGGGCGACACGATCGTGCTGCCGTACAACGACGTCGCCGCCGTGGAGCAGGCGTTCGCCGCCGAGGGCCAGCACATCGCCGCGATCATCACCGAGGCCGCCGCCGGCAACATGGGCGTGGTCGCCCCGCGCGACGGCTTCAACCAGCAGCTCGCCCGGATCGCGCACGCGCACGGCGCGCTGCTCATCGTCGACGAGGTGATGACCGGGTTCCGGGTCTCCCGCGCCGGGTGGCACGGCCTCGACGCCTCCGACGCCGACCTGTGGACGTACGGCAAGGTCATGGGGGGTGGGCTGCCGGCCGCGGCGTTCGGCGGGCGCGCGGAGATCATGGAGCGACTGGCCCCCGCCGGGCCCGTCTACCAGGCCGGCACGCTCTCCGGTAACCCCCTCGCCTGCGCCGCCGGCCTGGCCACCCTGCGGCTGGCCGACGACGCGCTCTACCGCCGGCTTGACGAGACGGCCGCCGTCGTGAGCAAGCTCGCCGCCGACGCGCTCGCCGCCGCCGGGGTGCCGCACCGGCTGTCGTACGCGGGCAACATGTTCTCGATCTTCTTCACCGACGCCGACGTGGTCGACTACGACAGCGCCCGCACCCAGCAGGTGCCGGCCTTCAAGGCGTTCTTCCACGCGATGCTCGCCGGCGGCGTCTACCTGCCGCCGAGCGCGTTCGAGGCGTGGTTCGTGTCGGCGGCGCTGGACGACGCCGCTCTGGAGCAGATCGCCGCCGCCCTGCCGGTGGCGGCCAACGCGGCGGCAGCGGCCGGTCACGGGGGGTAGCGGTGAGCGCGAGGAGTGAGCCGGGTTTGCGAGCCCCGCAGTCGCGAACGAAGGGCGTAGCGGTGAGCGCGAGGAGTGAGCCGGGTTTGCGAGCCCCGCAGTCGCGAACGAAGGGCGTAGCGGTGAGCGCGAGGAGTGAGCCGGGTTTGCGAGCCCCGCAGTCGCGAACGAAGGGGGCGTAGCGGTGAGCAAGACGGTGGTCCACGTGCTGCGGCACGGCGAGGTGCACAACCCGGACGGCATCCTCTACGGCCGGCTGCCCGGCTTCCGGCTCTCCGAGCTCGGCGTGCAGATGGCCAAGGCCGCCGCGCAGGGGCTCGCCGAGCGGGAGGTCGTGCACGTGGTGGCCAGCCCGCTGGAGCGCGCCCAGCAGACGGCGGAGCCGATCGCCGCGCAGTTCGGGCTGCCGGTCGGCGTGGACGAGCGGCTCATCGAGAGCGCCAACTGGTTCGAGGGCAAGAAGGTCTCGCCCGGCGACGGCTCGTTCCGCGACCCGCGCAACTGGTGGGTGTTGCGGGACCCGGTCACCCCGTCCTGGGGCGAGGCCTACCGCGCGATCGCGGAGCGGATGTTCGCCGCCCTGCACGCCGCCCGGGTGGCCGCCGAGGGGCGCGAGGCCGTGCTCGTCTCGCACCAGCTCCCCATCTGGACGCTGCGCCGCCACGTCGAGCGCAAGCGGCTCTGGCACGACCCGCGCCGGCGTCAGTGCGGGCTGGCCAGCCTCACCTCCTTCCACTTCGACGGCGCCAAGGTGGTCGGCATCGGTTACTCCGAGCCGGCCGCGCACCTGATCGCGATGTCGGCGACCGCCCGGACAGCCAAGGGGGCCTGATGAACGCCCGGAGGTGGACCGCTGGTCTGCTCGCCGCCGTCACGACGGTGGCACTGGTCGGCTGCTCCTCGGAGAGCCGGGAGGACGCCTGCGGCACCAACTCCGAGGGCGTCATCGAGTGCGCGCCCGACGAGCGCTCCGCGGCCCCGAAGATCTCCGGCGAGCTGCTCACCGGCGGCAGCCACGACGTGGCGAAGGACCGCGGCCAGGTCGTCGTGGTCAACTTCTGGGGCTCGTGGTGCAACCCGTGCCGGGCCGAGGCGGACGACCTGGAGAAGACCTACCAGGCCACCAAGGGCTCCGGGGTCACCTTTCTGGGCGTCAACATCCAGGACAGCCGGGACAAGGCCATCGCCTTCGAGGAGCGGTTCGGGGTGACCTACCCGAGCCTGTTCGATCCGCCCAGCCGGGTCGCGCTCGCCCTGGACATCCCGCCGAACACCATCCCGGCCACCATCGTGCTCGACCGGGACGGCCGGATCGCCGCCGTCATCCGCGCGGCGGTGAAGCAGGAGGGCCTCCAGCCCATCGTCGAGCGGATCGCGGCCGAGAAGCCCGCTCCCAACGGTTCCCGCTGATGGGCGAGACGTTCCGGGAACTCGCCCAGTCCGGTCCGCTGCTGCTCGCCATCGGCGCGGCCGCGCTCGCCGGCCTGGTCAGCTTCCTCTCCCCGTGCGTGCTCCCGCTGGTGCCGGGCTACCTGTCGTACGTCACCGGCCTCGCCGGGGCGGACCTGGAGGGCCGGCGGCCCGCGCCGTCGCCCACGGAGCCCGCGGGTGGTGGCGGGGTGGCGGTGCGGGAGCGCACCGCGCCGGCCGCCGCCGTGAAGGGCCGGGTGCTGGCCGGCACGCTGCTGTTCATCGCCGGCTTCACCGTCGTCTTCACCGCCACCGCGATCCTCTTCGCCGGCGTCGGCCGGGTCTTCTTCGAGTACGAGCGCACGCTGGAGATCGTCATCGGCGCGCTGATCGTCGTGCTCGGCCTGGGCTACGTCGGGGTGGTACCCGGGCTGCAACGGGAGTTCCGGATCCACCGGCTGCCCGCCGCCGGGCTGCTCGGCGCCCCGGTGTTCGGCGCGGTCTTCGCGCTCAGCTGGGTGCCCTGCGTCGGCCCGACGCTCGGCGCGGTGCTGGGCATGGCCGCCGTCGAGGGGCAGACCGACCGGGCCGTGGTGCTCGCTGTGGCGTACTGCCTCGGGCTGGGGATACCGTTCGTCGTCTTCGGGCTGGGCTTCCAGCGCCTGCTCGGGGTCTTCCGCGCCATCCGGCGCAACAGCCGCTGGATCACCCGGGTCGGCGGGGCCCTGCTGATCCTGATCGGCCTCGCGCTGATCACCGGCGGGTGGACGAACTTCGTGATCTGGCTGCAGACCACCGTCGGGGTGGGCGAGGTGAGCATCTGATGACCGTCGTGGACGAGCGGCCGGCGACGCCGGCCGAGGCGCCCCGGCGTCGGCCCAACCGGCTGCTGGCCCTGCTGCGCAACTCGTGGCGGCAGCTCACCAGCATGCGTACGGCGCTGGTGCTGCTGTTCCTGCTCGCGGTCGCCGCCATCCCCGGCTCGGTGCTGCCGCAGCGCGGGGTCAATCCGGAGGACGTGCGGGACTACTTCACCGAGCACCCCGACATGGCCCGAGTGCTGGACCGGATCGGCGCCTTCGAGGCGTTCGGCTCGGTCTGGTTCTCCGCGATCTACCTGCTGCTGTTCACCTCGCTGATCGGCTGCATCACCCCCCGGCTGCGCGACCACGTCCGGGCGCTGCGGTCGAAGCCGCCGGCCGCCCCGAAGCGGATGGACCGGCTGCCGCAGCACGCGGTGCTGCCCGCCCCCGAGGGCGGTGCGGCGGCGATCGCCGAGGCGCTGCGCCGACGGCGCTGGCGCGTGGCGGTCCGCGGCGACGAGGTCTCCGCCGAGAAGGGCTACCTCAAGGAGACCGGCAACCTGCTCTTCCACACCTCGATGGTGGTCGTGCTGGTCGGCGTCGCGCTCGGCTCCTGGTACGGCTGGAACGGCAACAAGCTGCTGGTCGCCGGCAAGGACAACGCGTTCTGCAACACCCAGCAGCAGTACGCCGAGAGCAAGCTCGGCCCCCGGGTCGGCAGCGAGGACCTGCCGGACTTCTGCATCCAGCTCGACGACTTCGAGGCCCGGTTCCTGGAGTCCGGCCAGCCGGAGTTCTACTCGGCCAGGGTGACCGTGGACGAGGCCGGCGGTGCGCCGCGGCCTGCGGAGTTCTCGGTCAACTCCCCACTACGCCTCGACGGCGCGAACGTCTACCTGCTCGGCCACGGCTACGCCCCGGTGATCCGCTACACCGACCGGTTCGGCCGCAGCCAGACCAGCGCCGTGCCGTTCCTGACCACCGGCGACATCGGGCTGACCAGCGAGGGGCTGGCGGCCTTCCCGGACGCCAACGTCGACCCCGACACCGGCAGCCGGGACCCGGACCTCCAGATGGCCTTCTCGGGCCTCTACCTGCCGACCGCGCCGGATTCGGCGCCGTTCGCGCGCTCCGAGTACCCGACCGAGCGCAACCCGGCGCTGAACCTCGTCGCCTACCGGGGCAACCTGGGGCTGGACGCGGGCATCCCCGGCTCGATCTACGAGTTGGACCAGCGGCAGGTGCGGGCCGGCAAGGTGAAGGAGGTCGGCACGAAGCTGCTCCGCAAGGGCGAGACCTGGACGCTGGACGACGGCAGCAAGGTCGAGTTCCTGGACAGCCTGCCGTACATCACCCTGTCGGTCCGGTACGACCCGGGCTCCACGCTGCTGCTGGTCAGCTCCGGGGTGCTGCTGGTCGGGCTGTTGGGCTCGCTGTTCGGCCGGCGCCGTCGGGTCTTCTTCCGGGTGCTGCCGACCGACCCCGCGGGTGGATCTCCGACGGGCGGTAGTAGTTTGGTCGAGGCCGGTGGCCTGCCGCGCACCGACCATCCAGGGTTCGCCGACGAGTTCGCGCAGCTCGTCGCCGCGGTCAGCGGTGACGGGGGGCCGGACGGGCGGGCCGGTGTCGATCGCGCCGGCGACGAGCGGGCCGGATCGCGAGAAGGAGCCGAGTGATGTCCGCACTCTCCGACCAGCTGGTGTCGTTCGCGATCCTGGCGTACCTGGTCGCGATGATCAGCCACGCCGTCGAGTACGCGCTCGGCAACGCCCGCGCCCACGTCGCGGCACCCGCCCGCGAACTGGTCGGGGCCGGCGTCGGCGCGGCCGGGGGCGTCACCCTGGAGGCAGGCGTCGACGCCGACCGGGCGGCGGCCGAGCGTACCGCCCGGCGGGCCCGGCTGGGCGGCGTGATCGCCGTCGTCGCCACCGCGATCGCGACGCTGCTGCACCTCGGGGCGCTGGTCACCCACGGCATCGCCGCCGACCGGATGCCCTGGGGCAACATGTACGAGTTCGTGCTCACGGTCTCGTGGATCGGTGCCGCCGCCTGGCTGGTGGTGCTCTGGAAGCTGCCGGCGCTGCGCCGCCTGGGGCTGTTCCTGTCGCTGGTGATGGTGCTGCTGCTGGCGACCGCCGAACTGGTGCTCTACGTGCCGATCGTGCCGCTGGTGCCGGCGCTCAACTCGTACTGGTTCGTCATCCACGTCTCGACCGTCGTCTTCGCCTCCGGCATCTTCCTGCTCGGCGCGGTGCCGGCGGTGACGTTCCTGATGCGGTTCGGCTACGAGCAGGGCAAGCGGAGCTTCCCGTACACGCTGGCGAAGCGGATTCCGTCGGCGGCCAGCCTGGAGCGCCTGACCTTCGTGCTGCACGCCTTCGCGTTCCCGATCTTCACCTTCGGGGTGATCGGCGGGGCGATCTGGGCCGAGGCGGCCTGGGGCCGGCCGTGGGGCTGGGACCCGAAGGAGACCTGGTCGTTCATCTCCTGGGTGATCTACGCCGGCTACCTGCACGCCCGGGCCACGCCGAGCGTGAAGCGCAACGTGGTGGCCTGGCTCGCCGTCGCCGGCTTCCTCACCATGCTGATGAACCTGTTCGGGGTGAACATCTTCTTCGAGGGCCTGCACTCGTACGGCGGCCTCGACTGATCACCGCCCGGCAGCAAAATGTAGAACCACAAGTGGGGTCGTGCGCTGGGCCGGCCTGACCTGGACCGACTGGAACGGGGCCGCGAACTGACGGTCTCTCTGCGGTAATCGGGGCGTTCAAGGTAGCCGAGCGCGACGTCAGCGTTCGACAGCGACCCGGTCCAGCCATTCGCCCACCAGCGCCTCGAACAGGCTGGGCTGCTCGATCTAAAGGTTGTGGCCGGCGACGTCGAGCAACGCTGACGTCGCCCGCGGATAGTGCGGCAGCAGCGCGAACTGGTCGAGGTAGCCGGCCACGGGACGCCCGTGGCCGGCTTTCCTCGTCCGGCCCGGTTGGGCCGAGGGGTGGTGCGGGCCCGGGTCAGCCGAGGGTGACCGGGGCGGTGTCGTTGGCCGGATTGTCGTCCGGACGCGGGTAGCTGTAGTGCAGCCGGACCTCGCCGGGGGCACCCGGAGGTCCGTCGATCCGTAGGTCGAACGGAACCGTGAAGCTCTCCCCGGCTGGGAACACTGCCCCCAGCCAGCAGACCCAGGCCGTCGGAGCGCCGCCCTCATCGTGGTTGGTCGGCCCGCAGCCGGGCGGGTTGGCCAGCACGGTCACTCCGGCCGGTGGGGTGAAGAGCAACGCGCCGGCGTCGCCGCCGGAGTTGGTGCCGTCCGGCACACCCGGACCGTCGTTGCGGATCCCCACGGTCACCCGGACGGTGTCGCCGACGGCACCGGTGACGGCAGCGCCCTCGGCGACGATGTCGAAGGCACCGTGGATGTCGCGCAGGTAGGTCCCGCCGTAAGCGGTGTCGGCGGTGATGAGATCGAGTGGCTCGCCGACCGGCCGCAGTCGGAGCGCGCGGTCGGCCTCCCGACGGGTCAGCCGCACGTTGTCGGGCAGCGGTCCTGCGGCGGCCAGAGGCTCCACGAACTGGGTGATGCGCTTGTCGCCGAGGGCGGCCGGACCGACCGTGGTGGTGAAGCCGTCCCGCAGTTCGTGCCGGACCCCCGGCGTGAAGGTGCCCCGCACGGTGCAGACCACCACCGTGGCGAGCACGGGGTCGGTGCCGTACCGGCAGTTCCGATAGCTGGCGGGATGCAGACCCACCGGAAAGCGGAGGGTCACCCTGAGGTCCTCGGCCGGCTGGTCACCGGCGTTGACCACGGTCACCGGGACGTCACGGACGTCGCCGACCTCGGTGCCCGAGACGTACTCGTTGACCAGATCGAGCAGGTCGGGACCGGACCGCACGCTGACGGTCGCCTGTTGGGTGTACGGCTCCAGCCCCTCGGCCCGCACCGTGTAGTCCAGCGTGCCGGTCGCGCCGTCGACGGCACCGGGCGCGGCGCGGAACGCCACCGGCACCGTGCCGTCGACAGTGCCGAACTCGTCTGGGGTCGCCCCCGGCGGCATCGGGCAGGTCACCGAGGTGCCCTCGGCGACGCACCAGTCGGGGAAGCTGGCCGCGGCGACGCCAGCGAGACCGGTCAGGTCGACGGTGACCCGGGGGTCGGTCGCGCCGGTGCTGGTCAGGGCCAGCGGCGCCGTCCGGCCGGGTGCACCGGCCGCGCCGACGGTGACGTCGCCGAGCCAGCCGCTGACCCAGCCGGGGTCGTTTCGCGCCGCAGCCGGAGCGGCCGCCGCGCCGGCTCCCGCCGTGACCACGGCCAGCACGGTCAGGACGCGCAGAACGCTGCCGCGCGAGACGCGCACAGAATGCATCGATCTCCTTCATGGGGTGAGCCGGTCCAGAGCCGCGGTGGGACATCACCGCCGACTCGATCGGCGATCCATGATCCTAGTGATCGCCGGCCGCCCGGTCCGGTGTGTCGAAGATCGATCTCGATCGCGCGGGCCGCGGTCCGGTCGAGACGGCCGGACCGGTCCCGCGTCGCCGTGCCGCCGGGATCGCCGGTGTCACACCACCCGGCGTGGTGGCCGCTCCGACCGGTGCGGGAGACTGGCAGGCATGGCGGCTCGTGGCTTCCCGTACAACGATCTGAAGGACTTCCTCGCGGCGCTGGAGCGCGCGGGCGAGCTGCGGCGGGTGAGCGTCCCCGTCGATCCCACCCTGGAGATCAGCGAGGTCGTCACCCGGACGGTCCGCGCGGGCGGCCCCGCGTTGCTCTTCGAGCGGCCGACCCGGGGCGAGATGCCGGTGGCGATCAACCTCTTCGGCACCGAGAAGCGGATGGCGATGGCGCTCGGCGTCGAGCGGCTCGACGAGATCGGCGAGCGGATCGGCGACATGCTCAAGCCGGAGTTGCCGATGGGCCTCTCCGGGATGATGGACGGCCTCGGCAAGGTCATGCAGCTCAAGTCGATGCCGCCGAAGAAGGTCAAGACCGCCCCCTGCCAGCAGGTGGTCTACCGTGGCGACGACGTCGACCTGAACCGGCTGCCAGGGCTGCAGGTCTGGCCGGGTGACGGCGGGATCTTCCACAACTTCGGGCTGACCCACACCAAGCACCCGGAGACCGGCAAGCGCAACCTGGGGTTGTACCGGTTGCAGCAGCACTCGCGGAACACCATCGGTATGCACTGGCAGATCCACAAGAACTCCACGGCGCACCACGCGGTCGCCGAGCGGCTCGGGCAGCGGCTGCCGGTGGCGATCGCCATCGGCGCCGATCCCGTGGTCGCCTACTCGGCCAGCGCGCCACTCCCCGCCGACATCGACGAGTACCTGTTCGCCGGGTACCTGCGCGGCGAGCGGGTCGAGATGACGGACTGCCTGACGGTCCCGTTGCAGGTGCCGGCGCACGCGCAGGTCGTCCTGGAGGGCTACATCGAGCCGGGCGAGCGGCTCCCGGAGGGGCCGTTCGGCGACCACACCGGCTTCTACACGCCGGTGGAGCCCTTCCCGGTGATGCACATCGAGTGCATGACCATGCAGCGCGACCCGGTCTACCACTCGATCGTCACGTCGCAACCGCCGCAGGAGGACCACGGCCTCGGCAAGGCCACCGAGCGGATCTTCGCGCCGTTGCTGCGTTTCCTGATCCCGGACATCGTCGACTACGACCTGCCGGCCGCCGGGGTCTTCCACAACTGCGCGATCGTGTCGATCCGCAAGCGCTACCCGAAGCACGCCCAGAAGGTCATGAACGCGATCTGGGGTGCGCACATGATGTCGCTGACCAAGCTGATCGTGATCGTCGACGAGGACTGCGACGTGCACGACTACAACGAGGTCGCCTTCCGCGCCTTCGGCAACGTCGACTACGCCCGCGACCTGCTGCTCACCGAGGGCCCGGTGGACCACCTGGACCACGCGTCGTACCAGCAGTTCTGGGGCGGCAAGGCGGGCGTCGACGCGACCCGCAAGCTGCCCGGCGAGGGCTACACCCGGGGCTGGCCGGAGGAGATGACGATGGCCCCCGAGGTCGTCTCCCTGGTGGACAAGCGCTGGAAGGAGTACGGCATCTGATGGCCACCGCCGTCGCCGAGCCGGTGGAGCGTCCCGGCCGGGTCAAGTCCTTCCTCAAGCTCGTGGCGATCGAGCACTCCGTGTTCGCGTTGCCGTTCGCGTACCTGTCGGCGTTGACCGCCATGCAGGTTCACGGGGGGCGGGTGCGGTGGGGGGACCTGCTGCTGATCACCGTGGCGATGGTGGGCGCGCGGACGTTCGCGATGGCGGCCAACCGGATCCTGGACCGGCGGATCGACGCGCGGAACCCGCGTACCGCCTCCCGGGAACTGGTCACCGGGGCGGTCAGCGTGCGGACGGCCTGGACCGGCGCGGCGGTCGCGCTCGTGGTCTTCCTCGCCGCCGCCGCCCTGCTCAACCCGCTCTGCCTGGTGCTCGCGCCGCTCGCCGTGGTGCCGCTGGTGGTCTACCCGTACGGCAAGCGGTTCACCAACTGGCCGCACGCCATCCTGGGGGTCGCCCAGGCGGTGGGCCCGGTCGGCGCGTGGCTGGGGGTCACCGGCACCCTCGACGGCTCGTGGCCCGCCTGGCTGCTCGGCGCGGCCGTCGGGCTCTGGATCGGCGGCTTCGACCTCATCTACGCCTGCCAGGACTCCGAGATCGACCGGGAGATCGGGGTGCACAGCGTGCCCGCCCGGTACGGCCGGCGCTTCGCCCTGCACGCCTCGACCGTGGCGCACGTGGTGACCTTCGCGCTCTTCATCTGGTTCGGCGCGCTGGTCGGCTTCGGCTGGCCCTGGTGGATCGGGCTGGCGCTGACCGCGCTCGCGTTCGGCTACCAGCACGTGGTGGTCACCCCGACCGACCTGAGCAAGGTCAACCGGGCCTTCTTCACCGCCAACGGCTTCGTCGGCATCGCGCTGTTCGTCTTCGCCCTGCTCGACCTGGTGATCCGCCTCGACCTGCGCCCCTGACCGCGCCGGCCGCAGCGCCCGCTCGGTGGGCGGGCTCGCCGGAGGGCCGGAGTGTGGGCGGGCGAGGGTCAGCGGAGGGCGGCGGGCTCGGGGTGGGAGCCCGGGTAGCGATCGCTCTCCAGCGTCCAGTCGACGGTCGCCCGGACGGCGTTCGCCACCCCGTCGAGGTGGTCGGTGACCGCCTCGTCCAGCGCCGGCCCGAACGACGGCACCGCCGCCCGCAGCTCGACGAAGCGCCGCATCGACGCCCGCCAGCGCTCGGCGGTCAGCGCGACAGCGGTCTCCACCGCCACCCCGTGCTCGGCGGCGGTCGCCAGCACCAGGTTGTGCCCGCCCGAGGTGGTCCGGTCGCGCTCCAGCGAGGCCAGGTCGTTGTACCAGGAGACCAGGTCGTTCCCGGTGGCGGCGACCCGGCGCAGCAGCGGGTGGTGGTGCACCGCGTCGGGCAGCGGACGCCCGGTGACGAACTCCACCAGCGGGTACGACACGTACGTGGCGGAGGTGGCGCGGCGCAGCTCGACGTACTCGGCGACGCCGGGGTGGCGTCCGGCCGACTTGTTGACCGCCTCCCGCCACGTGCCGTCGAGGTGGTCGGCGACCGCCTCGGCGAAGCGCAGCCGCCAGCGGGCCGGCATCCGCCGGCGCGGCTCCCGCCACGCGCGCACCAGCAGCCGCCGCAGCGGCCCGGTGAGTCCGGCGTGCCGGATCCGGGGCCCCTCACGCAGCAGGGTCAGCGCGCCGGCGCGCAGCGCCCGGATCTCGTCCGTGCCGAGCCGGCCCGGCCCGTCGCACGCGTCGTCGACCAGGAAGAACCAGGTGAACAGCGCGGCCAGCACGCGCAGGTCGGGCTCCGTGGCACTCGGGTAGAGGCGGCCGGCGTACCGGGCGACGGCGGCGCGGGCCAGCCGTTGCGGCGTCCCGTCGTCGGGCGGCAGGCCGAGGCCCGGCAGCAGGTCGTCGGTCAGCCAGCCCTGCACCCGGTCGGCGTGCGGCGAGAGCCGGGGCGGGATGGGGCACTCCGACCGTAGCGACCAGAGGATCTCGTCGGTCATCACCGATTCCTCCCGCGTGCGATCTGCGTCCGTGCGAATCGCCCCGGCAGCATGTCAGGTCGCCGGGATGCCCGCGATCCCGGCCGACATCGCGCTCGTCGGGGACAAACCACCCCGCAGGCGGGTATCCCGGGCGGGCGCCGGTCCGGGGGTGCCTGACGGCGCCGGCCAGCGACCAGGCAGGCTGGTGGCATGCGGGAACCATGGGTGGTCGGGGTCTCCGGGGCGTCCGGAACGCCGTACGCGGCGGCCGTCGTGCGGGCGCTGCTCGACGCCGGGGAGTCGGTGGACCTGATCGTCTCCCGGGCCGCCCGGCTGACGGTCTTGGACGAGACCGGCCGTCCGTTCCGGGACGCGCACTGGGCGGAGGACCTGGCCACCTGGCTGGGCCGGGACCTCGCGGGCGCCGACGTGCGGCACTGGCCCGCCGGCGACCTGGCGGCCGGCCCGAGCAGCGGCTCCTACCGGGTACGCGGGATGGCGGTGGTCCCGGCGAGTACGGCGGCCTGCGCCGGCATCGCCATCGGGCTCTCCAAGGACCTGCTCCAGCGCGCCGCCGAGGTGAACCTCAAGGAGCGCCGGCCGGTGGTGGTGGTGCCCCGGGAGACGCCGGTGACCCGCAGCCACCTGGAGCACCTGATCGCCCTGCACGACGCCGGGGCGGTGGTGCTGCCGGCCAGCCCCGGCTTCTACGGTGCGGGGGCGGCGGCCTCCGCCCAGCAGCTCGTCGACTTCGTCGCCGGCAAGGTGCTGGACGCCCTCGGCGTACCGCACGACCTGTTCCGCCGCTGGTCTGGTGAGTTGGGCGCGGCGCGGGACTGAGCCCGGCCGGGTTCACAGGGCCGCGGACCGGAGTCGGTGTCCGGTCCGCGCGCCGATCCGCACCGGTCAGTACATTCCCGCGTTGGCCGGGCCCGGGCCGGTCGAGGCGGCCGGGCCCGTGTTGCGCGGCTTGCCGACGTCCTCCGCCTCGTCCAACATGCCCTCACCCTCAAGCAGGGCCCGCACCTCGGATTCCCGAAACCGGCGGTGCCCGCCTGGAGTCCGGATGCTGCCTATCCGGCCCGCCGCCGCCCATCGCGTCACAGTCTTCGGGTCAACCCGAAACAGTGCGGCAACTTCACCCGGTGTCAGCAGGCGATCTCCAGTGTCCACAGCCCCCTCCTCGCGTCGACGAAGCCCCCGGCTGAACACACTGCCCCCGGCCGGTGCGAGCCCAGAGCCGTCATGAGGGACGTATGGCAATTACAGCACCAGCGACCTGGCCTGTCCGCCAAACGCGAAAAACGCACTGAGTGGGAAGTTAGGAAATATTACCTGCGGACGGCCCCCTTGACTGTGAGTTTGCGAACGACTACACCCTGTCATGTTCAACGCGCTCCGAATGCCCGACGTTACGCCCGGACCGCTAGGGTCTACAGTCCGTGGACGCCATCGACCTGAGCCTCGTGGAACTGCTGCGCGGCAACGCCCGCCTGTCCTACGCCGAGCTGGCCCGCCAGGTGGGCCTCTCCGCGCCGGCCGTGCACGAACGGGTCGGCAAGCTGGAGTCCGGCGGCGTGATCCGGGCGTACCGGGCGGAGGTGGAGCCCGAGTCGATCGGCCTCGCCGTCACCGCGCTCATCGGGATCATCGAGGACTCGGGCGCCGACACCGACGACGTGCTCGAGGCGTTCCGGCAGATGCCCGAGATCGAGTCCTGCTACTTCATGGCCGGCGTCGAGTCGTTCCTGCTCAAGGCCAGGGTCGGCACCATCGCGGAGCTGGAGCGGCTGATCGTGCGGCTGAACCGGACCCCCGGCGTCGCCTCCACCCGGACCGGCATCGCCCTCTCCACCAAGTGGGAGAACCGCCCGCAGCCCCCGGTGACGCCCACCACCTGACCGCCGCGGCACGGGGCACGCCCGGCCCGCCGGGTCGTCCCGCCGGCCCTGGCGTCCCGCCGTCGGCGGCGATAGCGTGCGCCGATGACGAAGCCCGTCCCCGGGGCGGCCGTGGTCACCGGTGCCGCCGGTGGCCTCGGCCGGGCCATCGCCGCCGCCCTGCACGCCGACGGCTGGCCGGTGCTCCTCACCGACCTCGACGCCGGGGCGGCGGCCGACGCCGCCGCGCCGCTCGGCGGCTGGTCCCGCCCGCTGGACGTCCGCGACGAGGCCGCCTGCGCCGCCGTCGCCGCCGAGGCGGTCGGCCGGGGCGGGCTCGGCCTCTGGGTGAACAACGCCGGCATCCTCGTCACCGGCCCCTCCTGGGAGCACGACGCGGCGACCCGCCGCCGGGTGGTCGAGGTGAACACCCTCGGGGCGATGAACGGCACCCTCGCCGCGCTGGCCGTCATGCGGGCGCAGGGGCACGGGCACGTGGTCAACGTCGTCTCGCTGGCCGGGCTGGTGGCCGCCCCCGGCGAGACCGTCTACGCGGCCAGCAAGCACGCCCTGGTGGCCTTCAGCGTCGGCACCCTCGCCGACCTGCGGCTGGCCGGGCACCGGGGCGTACACGTGTCGTGCCTCTGCCCGGACGGGATCTGGACGCCGATGCTGCACGACAGGCTCGACGACCCGGGCGCCGCGGTCTCCTTCACCGGGACGCTGCTGAACCCCGAGCGGGTGGCCCGCCGGGCCGCGCGCCTGGCCCGCCGGCCCCGCCCGGTGGTCAGCGTGCCCCGCTGGCGCGGCGCGCAGGTCCGGCTGCTCGACGCGCTGCCCGGCCCGGCCGTACGGCTCGCCCCGCTGATCCTCGCGGCCGGCCGGGCGGGTCAGCGCCGCCAGCGCCGCCGGGCCGGAGCCGAGCCGCCCTGAGCGGGCTTGCTAGGTTTCGGACGTGACTCATCTCGACCGGTGCGACGAGGCCAGCCGGCGCTGGGTGACCGATGCGATCGCCACCGTCGAGGCGGACGCCAACCGGTCCGCCGACACCCACCTGCTGCCGTTCCCGCTGCCCCGGGCGTGGGGGATCGACCTCTACCTGAAGGACGAGTCGGTGCACCCCACCGGCTCCCTCAAGCACCGGCTGGCCCGCTCGCTCTTCCTCTACGGGCTGTGCAACGGCTGGATCGGCCCGGGCACCACGATCGTCGAGGCGTCCTCCGGCTCGACGGCGGTCTCGGAGGCGTACTTCGCGCGGATGCTGGGGCTGCCGTTCATCGCGGTGATGCCGGCCTCCACCTCGCCGGAGAAGATCGCCCAGATCGAGTTCCAGGGCGGCCGCTGCCACCTCGTCGACGACCCGGCCAAGGTGGTCGTCGAGGCCCGCTGGCTGGCGGAGGACTCCGGCGGGCGCTTCATGGACCAGTTCACGTTCGCCGAGCGGGCCACCGACTGGCGGGGCAACAACAACATCGCCGAGTCGATCTACGCGCAGCTCGCCCTGGAGCGGCACCCCGTGCCGACGTGGATCGTGGTGGGCGCCGGCACCGGCGGCACCAGCGCCACCATCGGCCGGTACGCCCGCTACCGGCGGCTGCCCACCAAGCTCTGCGTGGTCGACCCGGAGAACTCCGCGTTCTATCCCGCCTGGCAGGCGGCCGACTGGTCGGTCCGCACCGGGCGCGGCTCGCGGATCGAGGGGATCGGCCGGCCGACCGTGGAGGCGTCGTTCCTGCCCTCGGTGGTGGACCGGATGGTCCAGGTGCCCGATGCCGCCTCGCTGGCCGCCATGCGGGCCGGCTCGGCCGTGCTCGGCCGCCGGGTGGGCGGCTCGACCGGCACGAACCTGTGGGGCGCCTTCGGGCTGATCGCGGAGATGCTCGCCGAGGGCCGCACCGGCTCGGTGGTCACCCTGATCTGCGACGCCGGCGACCGCTACGCCGACACCTACTACGCCGACGACTGGGTGGCCGCCCAGGGGCTCGACCTGGGCCCGCACCTGGCGACGATCGAGCGCTTCCTCGCCGACGGCGCCTGGCCGGCCTGACCCGCGGCGGCACGCCAGGCTGGTCGACTCCGGCACCGGGCCGGGCGGTCAGCGCGGGTCGACGCGCTCGGCCAACCCCGGGTAGCGCACCACGTAGCCGTCGGCGTCGAGGTCGATCTCGGCGGTGAACGTGTCGCTGGTGAAGCGGACCCGGCCGGGGCCGAGCGGCGTGTAGACCTGCTCGGCGGGCACCACCATCAGGCTGGGCACCAGCACCCAGGCGACGGCGACCCGGTGCGGTGTGTCGGCCGGCGCGCGGGGCAACCCGAGACGGTGCACCGGCAGGGCGTTGAACAGCGGCGAACCGCCGAGGTCGACGTCCAGCGCCTCGGCCAGCCGGTCCGGGTCGTCCGTGCCGGGCAGCCCGGCGGGCGGATGGCCGGCGGCCCGCAGCGCCGCGTCCAGGTCGCCCTGCTCGCCGGTGGTCACCCGCCACCGGTCGCCGGCCCGTTCCAGGCGTACGCTCCGCAGCCACCCGCTGCCCTCCACCTCGACCTCGGCCCGGGCGGTCACCCACTGCGGGTCGGTGGTCAGCTGATAGCGGCAGGTGTAGGGGACCGGGTCGACGGCCGTGAGCGTGCCCCGAGCGGTCAGCCCCCGGCCGTCGTCGAACAGCGCGTGCTCCGTGCCGGCGGTGTCCGTCCGGGTCCAGAAGAGCGACTTCGGCATGGTCGGCATGAGCCGGACGTTACGCGACGCGACCGACACCGGCAGCGGATGCGGAAACGCCGCCGTGGAGCGTGGGCTCCGCGACGGCGTTCCGGTCGGTGCTCGTGATCAGTGGGTACGCGCCGGCGGCCGCCCGCCGAAGCCCCGCCGCTCGTCGCGCGGCCGGTCGTCGCGACCCCGGCCCTCGGGCCGGAAGCCGCCCCGGTCGCCGAAGCGCCGCTCGCCGCGCTCGCCGTAGCCGCGTCCCTCGGTGGGCCGGTCGCCGTAGCGGCGCTCGCCCTGGGGCCGGTCGCCGTAGCCCCGGCTGTCGGTCGGCCGGTCGCCGTAGCCGCGCCCCTCCGTGGGCCGGTCGCCGTAGCGCCGCTCGCCCTGCGGCCGGTCGCCGTAGCCGCGCCGCTCGCCCTGCGGCCGGTCGCCGTAGCCGCGGCGCTCGCCCTGCGGCCGGTCGCCGTAGCGCCGCTCGCCGCGCCCGTCGCGGTCGCCGTAGCCGCGCTCGCCGTGCGGCCGGTCGCCGTAGCGCCGCTCGCCCCGGTCCGCGAAGCCCCGCTCGCCGTAGCCGCGTCCCTCGGTGGGCCGGTCGCCGTACCGGCGCTCGCCCTGGGGTCGGTCGCCGTAGCGGCGCTCGCCGTGCGGCCGGTCGCCGTAGCGGCGCTCGCCCCGGGCGTCGCGGTCGCCGAAGCGGCGCGGGCCGCCCGGCCGGTCGCCGTGCCGGCGCGGCTCCTCGGGCTCGTTGCGGACCGGGACGCCGCTCGGCTCGCGGGCGCCGGTCAGCTCGGCGAGCGCCGGGTCGCCGGCGCGCACCCGGGTCTCGGCCGGTGCCACGCCGGCCTTCTCCAGCATGGCGAGGGTCGTCCGGCGCTGCTTCGGCAGCACCAGCGTGGCGACCGCGCCAGACTCCCCGGCCCGAGCGGTACGCCCCGCGCGGTGCAGGTAGTCCTTCGGGTCCTTCGGCGGGTCGACGTGCAGCACCAGCGAGACGCCGTCCACGTGGATGCCCCGGGCGGCCACGTCCGTGGCGACCAGGACGTTCATCCGACCCTCACGGAACTCGGCCAGCGTGCGGGTACGCATCCGCTGCGTCTTGCCGCCGTGCAGGCCACCCGCGCGTACGCCCACGGCGGCGAGCTGCTCGACCAGCCGGTCCACGCCGAGCTGGGTGCGGGCGAAGACCATGGTCCGCCCGTCCCGGGCCGCGATGGACGCCGCCACCGGGAACTTGTCGTGCGGCGGGATCAGCAGCATGTGGTGGTCCATGGTGGACACCGATGCGGTGGACGGGGCGGTCGAGTGGGTCACCGGGTCGGTCATGAACCGCTTGACCAGCGCGTCGACGTCACCGTCCAGAGTGGCCGAGAAGAGCAGCCGCTGGGTGCCCGCCGGCGTCTTCGCCAGCAGCTCGGTGACCTCGGGCAGGAAGCCCATGTCGGCCATCTGGTCGGCCTCGTCGAGGACGGTGATCTCCACGTCGTCCAGGTGGCACACGCCCCGGGCGATCAGGTCGCCCAGCCGGCCCGGGGTGGCCACGACGATCTCCACGCCGCGCCGCAGGGCGTCGATCTGCCGGTCGTACGGCACGCCGCCGACGGCGGTCTTCAGGAACACGCCGACGGCCTTGCCGAGCGGCAGCAGCGCGTCGTTGACCTGCATGGCGAGCTCGCGGGTCGGCACCAGGACCAGGGCCCGCGGGTGCAGCGGCCGGGCCCGCTCGCCGTCGGCCACCCGGGCCAGCAGCGGCAGGCCGAAGGCCAGGGTCTTGCCGGAGCCGGTCTGGCCCCGACCGAGGACGTCCCGGCCGGCGAGCGCGTCCGGCATGGTGGCGCGCTGGATCTCGAACGGGGCGGTGATGCCCTGTCGGGCGAGCGCGCGGACCAGCGGCTGGGGCAGCCCCAGCGCGGCGAAGTCGGTGGCCTCGGCCGTCACCGGTGCGGCGGAGTCCTGCGGGGTGGCGTCCCGTTCGACGACGGACTGCGCGTCGGCGGTGTCGAGGGCGGGCGGAAACGTGCTGGGTTCAGCAAACGCGGTCAAGAAATGCCTTTCGAGCGGGGCGCATCTTCGCGTTGGCCTGCCGCAGCTGAACGCCGCCGAATCGCCCGCAAGATCGCCCATGGGCGCGCACGGCGCGCGCCGGGTCAGTGATCTCCACCAGTGTACGGCGCAGCGGCGAGCCCGCCACCGCACCACGGATCGGTAGTGGGCGGGCTCACCATGGTCGTCGCCGGGCGGCTCACTTGGTCAGGACGCCGCCCACCAGCCCGCCCACCGTGTCGGTGGCCAGCAGGACGACCAGCACGCTGATCGCCACGAGCAGACCCAGCGAAGCGGCCAGGACGATCATGACCCTGGCCGTGCTGGACCGCTCCTCGGTGGGGGTCTCCGTCCAGCCCTGGGCCAGGATGTGCCCGGTCAACGAGCCGGAGTTCTCCAGCGGGTTGGTCGGGAAGGAGACGGTGGCGAAGCCCGGGCCTTCCGAGCCGGCGCCGTAGATCGTGCCCAGGTCGGTCCGGCCGTCGAAGCGCCCGGCGGAGGCGGCGTCGGGCCGCCCGCCCGGTGCCGCCGGGCCCCCGCCACGACCCGCGTCGGCGGGGCGATCGCCCAGCCGGCGCGCCTCCCCGGGGGCCGTGGCCGGCTCGGTGCCGCCCGGCCGACGGTCACCGGGGCTGGTCGGCGGCGGCCAGGCCGGCATCGCGGGAGCGGGCACGGGCACCGTGGAGACCGGCGGAGCGGACGCCGGCGGGGCGGAGACCTGCGGCGCGGCGAACGGTGGCGCGGACGCCGGCGGGGCGGAGACCTGCGGCGCGGCGAACGGCGGCGCGTAGACAGACGGGACGGGGGACGCCGGCGGGCTCGCGGGCGCTGCCGGCGGGGCCGGGGCGGGCGCGGTGGCCGTGGCGGGCGGCGGCGGGAACGGCGGCGCCGGCATCGGGCCGGGCGGTGGCGGCGGGGCGGGCACCGGCGGCCCGGGCGGCGGCGTCGGCGGACCCGGCACGGGCGGCACCGGGCCCGGTGGGGTGGGCCCCGGCCGGGGCGGCGCCGGGACGGGGATCGGCGGGGTCGGGACCGGCGGGGTCGGGACCGGGACCGGCGGGGCCGGGGACGGCGGGGTCGGGCCGGGCACCGGCGGCACGGGGGCCGGCGCCGGCTCGGGCTCCGGCACCGGCGGCTTGGGCGGCTGCGCCGGTTCCGGCGGCTGGGCGGGCTCCGGCGGCTCCGGGTTGACCGGCGCCGCCCGGTAGACCCTCGCCTCGCCCGTGCGCGACCGGATGGCCGAGGCCTCGTCGGCGGAGACCCGTCGCATCCCGGGCACGGCGGCGCTGGCCCGGGCCGCCGCGGCCCGCTGCTCGGGCACCGACGCGCCGGCCGGAGCGGCCGCACCGGTGGCCCGGTAGGTGGTGCCGGCGGCCGGGCGGGCCGACGGTGCCGCGTCGCCCTCGCCGGGCGCGGCCGCGGTGGCCACGCTCACCCGGCCCCGGGCGGGCTGTCGGCGTACGTCGTCGGCGGGCGGCTCCGTCGACGGCCCCGACGCGCCCGCGGAGCCGGTGCCCGACGCGGGGCTGCCGTCGGCCGAGGTCGCGATGGACCCGCCGGTGGGCGCCGGGGACTCGGCGCGGCTCCGGTCGGGCGTGGATCCGTGGTCGACCGGCTCCGCCGGAACCTCTTGCTCGGCCATGCTCGCCCTCCGCGCCGCGCTCGCGCCCGGATCCGCGACGTCGGACCGGGCGTGCCTGACTGTCACCGTGCCACATTCCGGCCCGGCGGCACAGCCGGAGTGCGTTCCGGGGCCGTGGCCCGTGCCGACCGGTATCGGAGCGTCGGGCGGAGCCGGCGCTTCCCGGTCAGCTACCCGTGCTGGCCGAGGCGGTGGCCGACGTGCTGCTCTCCGGGTCGGTGCTGCTCGCCGCCGTGGTCGGCGCCACGCTGCCGGACGTGGCGCTCGGCTCCGACGATGCCGAGCGGCTCGCCGCCGGCGACGTCCCGGTGGGGGACGGCGACGGCGAGGTCGACGCGCTGGGCGACGTCGTGGGTGACGGCGAACCGGTGGGGGTCGCCGAGGGCGAGGTCGACGGGGACGGCGACGGGGAGGTGGGCTTCGGGGTCGGCTTGGGGCTCTGCGTCGGCTTCGGCGAGGGCGGCTTGCTCTGCGTCGGCGTCGGCGACGGGGTGCTCGTCGGCGCGGGCACCGCCCCGATCACCCGGGTGGCGGCGTAGAGCCGGGACCAGCGCACCGTGGAGATCTTGACGACGTCGCCGGTGGTCGGCGCGTGGATCATCTTGCCGCCGCCGACGTACATGCCCATGTGGTGGATCGTCGTCCAGCTCGTGCCGGAGGCGAAGAAGAGCAGGTCACCGGGGAGCAGCGCACTGCGGGACACGGTGCGGGAGCGGGTGGCGTAGTACTGGTCCCGGGAGACCCGGGGCAGCCCGTAGTAGCCCGCCGACCGGTAGGCGGCGTAGATCAGGCCGGAGCAGTCGAACCGGTCCGGCCCCTCGGCGGCCCACAGGTAGGGGTCGCCGAGCTGCGCCTTGGCGTACGCCACGGCCTTCAGGGCCCTGGGGTGGGCGGCCAGACCGTTGGCCGTCTCGTTGCCGAGGTAGCCGGCGCCGAGCTGCTGGTCGAGGGCCTCCTGCTGGCGCTCGAGCTCGATGAGCTGCGCGGCGTTGTCCCGGCGCAGCTTGGCCAGCTTCGCCTCGGCGTCGCGCAGGGCCTTCTCGCCGGCGGCGTATTCCGTCTGGGCGCCCTTGAGCCGGGACTCGGCCGAGATCAGTGCCTGGCCGGCCACCTGCTCGCCGGTGCGGGCCCGGGACAGCTCGCCCTCGGCGGCGGTGGTGCCGCCCTCGGCCTTCTCGCCGCGGATGATCCGCGAGAGCCGGCTGAGCTCGTGCAGGTCGTTGGCGAACTCGCCGGGCGGGAGGGCGGCGGCGGCCTTGAACGCGCCCGCGGCGGCGGCGTCGGCGCCCTCCTGGGCGCGGGCCAGCGCGTCCCGGGCGAGTGCGAGGTCGCGTTCGGCCGTGGTCCGCTGGCCCTCGGCCTCGGTGCGCTTCTGCAGCAGCACGAGCAGTTGGTCGCGGAGCTGCCCGACCTGGGCCTCGGCGGCGTAGATCTGGGTGGCGAGCGGGCCGTTGATCAGGTTGCCGGCCGGTGCGCCCGGCACCCCGCCGAGGCCCGGCGCCCCGGTGACGGGCGCGCCGCCGGGGAGCTGGAGCTGACCGGTGACGGCCGGCCGGAGGCCGGTGTCGGGGACGCTGGTGGGCAGCGCCGGGTCGGCCTGGACCGGGTTGGCGAGGACCGTGGCGGCGACGGCTCCGAGCAGGGCGGACCAGAGCGCCGGACGCAGCACCGGCGAGATCACCGGGCTCCGTCGTCGCTGCCGTCGCCCGCGCCCGCTGTCGACCATTCCGCTCCCCGTCCGGCGTGCTGTCGCCGCGCCAGGGTGGACGCGGCCGTGAGGACGCTACCAGTGTGTGGCGAACGTCCCATCCTGTCTTACCTCACCCACGCAGCCATGTCGATGCGTCGAGAGGTAACGGGAGGCTGAGAGTTCGGTGAATCGGCCCACGGGGGCCGACCGTGCTGCGGCGGCGTCGGCAGGTGGACGTAGGCTCGATTCCGACCGCAGGTGGAAGGGACGTGGCTTTCGATGGACGCCGGACTCAAGCGTGAGCTCGAAGCGAAGGTGTACGCCGGCGAGCGGCTGACCCGCGAGGACGGCATCGCCCTCTACGACAGCGACGACCTGACGTGGCTGGGGCGGCTGGCCCACCACAGGCGTACGGAGCTCAACGGCGACCGGGTGATGTTCAACGTCAACCGGCACCTCAACCTGACCAACGTCTGCTCCGCCTCGTGCGCGTACTGCTCGTTCCAGCGCAAGCCGGGCGAGAAGGACGCCTACACGATGCGTATCGACGAGGCGGTCCGCAAGGCCAAGGAGATGGAGGACGAGCAGCTCACCGAGCTGCACATCGTCAACGGCCTGCACCCGACGCTGCCGTGGCGCTACTACCCGAAGGTGCTCAGCGAGCTGAAGGCGGCGCTGCCGAACGTCAAGCTCAAGGCGTTCACCGCGACCGAGGTGCAGTGGTTCGAGAAGATCAGCGGCCTGAGCGCCGACGAGATCCTCGACGAGCTGATGGCCGCCGGCCTGGAGTCGCTGACCGGCGGCGGAGCGGAGATCTTCGACTGGGAGATCCGCCAGCACATCGTCGACCACGCCTGCCACTGGGAGGACTGGTCGCGGATCCACCGCCTGGCGCACAGCAAGGGCATGAAGACGCCGTCGACCATGCTCTACGGGCACATCGAGGAGCCCCGGCACCGGGTCGACCACGTGCTGCGGCTGCGCGAGTTGCAGGACGAGACCGGCGGCTTCATGGTCTTCATCCCGCTGCGCTACCAGCACGACTTCGTCGACTCGGCGGACGGCAAGATCCGTAACCGGATCCAGGAGCGCACGACGATGGCCTCGCCGGCCGAGTCGCTGAAGACCTTCGCGGTCTCCCGGCTGCTCTTCGACAACGTCCCGCACGTGAAGTGCTTCTGGGTGATGCACGGCCTCTCGGTGGCCCAGCTCTCGCTCAACTTCGGCGTGGACGACCTGGACGGCTCGGTCGTCGAATACAAGATCACCCACGACGCCGACTCGTACGGCACCCCGAACACGATGCACCGGGACGACCTGCTGCACCTGATCTGGGACGCCGGCTTCCGCCCCGTCGAGCGGAACACCCGCTACGAGGTGGTCCGCGAGTACGATGCCGCCCCGTCCCTGGCCGAGCGCCGCGCCGAGCCGCAGCAGGTCTGGGCCTGAGCCGGCACGTAATCTCGTAGGCCATGACCGAGCAGCAGAGCGGGTTCCCCCGGCGCGACGCCGAGGGGCGCATCCTCACGCTGGGCGACCTGCTCGGGGTGAGCCTGGCCGGGCTGGTCATCGGCGTGCTGGCGGTGGCGCTGTTCGACTGGGCGTTCACGCTGATCGGCAGCGGCGACTTCGGCCGGGCCAACGGCTGGCTGGCGGTCATCCTGCCGGCCTGGCTGTTCTGGGACGACTTCCGGGCCTGGGAGTTCGGGGCGGCCCGGGTGGTGGCGGCGCTCGTGGCGGGCGCGGTGGGGCTGGTCGCCGGGCTGGTGGTGGCCGGCCTGGCCGCCGGGCTCGCCCCGCTGGTCTCCGGCGGGCTGGGCGCGGCGGCGTTCACCCTCGGGTACGCGGTGGTCTGGTTCCACGGCGTCCACTGGCTGGCCCGCCGGACGGGCTGAACCTTCCGCCGGGGCCACCCCGGCGGCGGAGAACGGAGTGCGGAACGTGAGCGCGGCGGTCAAGTACACGCTGGGCCGGATCGGGCTGTTCGTCGCCGTGCTGGCGGCCCTCTGGCTGGTCGACATGAACCTCTTCGTCAAGCTGATGCTGGCGCTGGCCTTCTCGGCCGCCGCCTCGTTCTTCCTGCTCAAGGGCTGGCGGGACGAGATGGCGGTGGAGATGGCCGAGGCCGCCGAGCGGCGCCGCACCGAGAAGGAGCGCCTCCGCTCCGCCCTCGCCGGCGACGACCAGGACCCGGACGGCCCCGTCGACAAGAAGTGACGAGGGGCCCGCGTTACCGGGCGGACCCGGGTGACGCGAACCCCTCGAACGGTGACGCCGGGGCGTCAGCTCACCAGGTGGTCGAGCCGGGCGCCGAGGGCCACGGCACGTCGGTGGGCTTGATCAGGTAGACCACGCCGCCGGGGCCGCCGGCCGTGCCGCCGCTGGCGGTGATCCGCTTGGTCCGCAGCCAGATCTGCTCGAACTGCTCCCGCGGGTAGACGTTGCGCACCGCCTCGTTGCTGGACGAGGCGGGGTCGTTCACGATCACGTCGCCGTCGGCGGTGAAGCCGACGATCACGAACAGGTGCCCCGAGGTGCCGTAACCCGCGCCGTCCAGCTCGCTGGCCAGGAAGGACTGGCTGGTCACCACCGGGATGCCCGCGGCGATGAAGCGCTCGACGTCGTCCAGCGAGTGCAGCCGGGTCACCCGCCCCTCCATGCCGGGGAAGCTGGCGGCGTACGCGGTGTTGAACGGCCAGTTGCCGGCGCCGTCGTACTGGTAGTCGTAGACCATCCGGGCGGCGTGGTTGACCGTCGGGTCCGGGTAGGTCGGGTCGACCCAGGCGGTGTCCTCGGCCGATGCCTTCCGGCCCCAGTACTCGATCACCATCGTGGTGGAGGTGGGGGAGCACCAGGCCTGGCCGCCGCCGTCGTACTCGGGGTAGTGGCCGGTGTGGATGTTCTGCGAGTAGCGCGGGACGGCGAGTTCCCGGCCCCAGGCGATCCCGCCGGCGCTGGGCTCGACGGTGAACCGGTCGGGCACGTTCGAGCTCATCGCGCCGAGCATGCGGACCACCGGCGAGACGGTGGCGGCCGGGTCGCGGTGGAGGGTCAGCCGCAGCTGGTACGCATCGAGCAGCACGCCGGCGGCTTCGTCGTTGATCGAGAACGTGTCGGTCCAGATGCTGGACCACTTGTCGCCCTGCTTGTCCACGCTGGTCCGCTTGATGTCGGCGTCGCCGGACGCCCAGCGGCCCAGCACGTACCAGGGGGTCTGGTCGCCGGTGCTGTAGGTGCCCTGCAGCTCGACCTGGATCCAGGTGCCGGCCGGGGTGTCCGCGTTCCAGGAGGCGATCAGCTCGGTGGCGTCGAAGCCGACGTCGGTGACCGGGGACGTCCACGTCCCGTACGCCCAGGTCCGCTTCGTCTTGTCGTGCGGGTCCTTGTAGGCGGTGGTGCCGACCGGCGTGCCGAGGGTGAGGCCGGCGGGGGTGACGACAGTGCCGGCGGCGGTGCCGGTGCGCCAGTCGGTCTCGCCGGACCAGTCGTGGTAGGTGATCTGCTCGTCGTGGACGACGGTCGCGGCGAGGGGCGTGGCGACGGCGGGTGCCGCGGTGCCGAGAAGGGTGAGCGCGGTGGCGGCCGCGAGGGTGGCCGCGCGCAGGCGTGGTCTGGACATGGGTCCTCCGCAGAGACGGGCGGATCGTTGCCGGTCAGTGTCTCGCTCGGAAGGAACTTTCGCCAGAGGTCGACGGTTGGAAAATCCTTGCCGGTGTGAGGATCAGGATGGCATGCAACAAGACAGCGATGAATGTTGATATGACCATGTGAGCGGTGGTGGAGTGTCCTCCACCGAGCGGGATCTTCTCCCGCCCCCCGAGGAGGTTGTCCATGGCCTTCCGCAAGCCCGTCCTCCGCCGCCTGGCGCTCGCTGTCGCCGCCGGGTTCGGCCTGCTCACCGTCGCCGCCGCGCCGGCCACCGCCCGGCCCGAACCCGAGCGCGCCGCCGACTCCCCGGCGTCGTCCTACCGGGTGCTCGGTCCGCGTACGGTGGCCGACCGCACCGCGGTCGCCGGCACCGGCGCCGCCATCGACTACGTCGAGCACGGCGTGCTGAACGTCTCGGCCACCCCCGCCGAGGCGGCGGCGATCACCCGGCTCGGCTTCCGGCTGGAGGCGGTCCCGGCCCCGTCGGCCGACGGCCACAGCCACGCCGAGGGGGACGTCGGCACGACCGCCTTCCCGCCCGCCGACTCCAACTACCACGACTACGCGGAACTGACCGCCGTGGTCAACCAGGTGGTCGCGGACCATCCCTCGATCGCCCGGAAGATCAGCATCGGTTCCTCGTACGAGGGCCGTGACCTGATGGCGGTGAAGATCTCCGACAACGTCGGCACCGACGAGGCCGAGCCGGAGATCCTGTTCAACTCGCAGCAGCACGCCCGCGAGCACCTGACCGTCGAGATGGCGATCTACCTGCTCAACCTCTTCACCGACAGCTACGGCACCGACTCCCGGATCACCAACATCGTGAACGGCCGGGAGATCTGGATCGTGCCGACGGTCAACCCGGACGGCAGCGAGTACGACATCGCCACCGGCTCCTACCGCTCCTGGCGCAAGAACCGGCAGCCGAACAGCGGCTCGTCGTACGTGGGCACCGACCTGAACCGCAACTGGTCCTACCAGTGGGGCTGCTGCGGCGGCTCGTCCGGCTCGACCTCGTCGGAGACCTACCGGGGCCCGTCGGCGTTCTCCGCCCCGGAGACCCAGGCGCTGCGCAACTTCGTCAACAGCCGGGTGGTCGGCGGCACGCAGCAGATCAAGGCCAACATCGACTTCCACACGTACTCGGAGCTGGTGCTCTGGCCGTTCGGTTACACGTACAACAACACCGCTCCCGGCATGAGCGCCGACCAGTACAGCACCTTCGCCACCCTCGGTCAGCAGATGGCGAACACCAACGGCTACACCCCGCAGCAGTCCAGCGACCTCTACATCACCGACGGCGACAGCATCGACTGGATGTGGGGGCAGCACGGCATCTGGGCGTACACCTTCGAGATGTACCCGGGCTCGTCCCTCGGCGGCGGCTTCTACCCGCCCGACGAGGTGATCCCCGCCCAGACCTCGCGCAACCGGGAGGCGGTGCTGCTGCTCAGCGAGTACGCCGACTGCCCGTACCGGGTCATCGGCAAGGAGGCGCAGTACTGCGGCGGTGGCGGCGGCACCACGGTCTGGTCGGACACCTTCGAGACGGCCACCGGGTGGACCACCAACCCGAACGGCACCGACACCGCGACCGTCGGGGCGTGGGAGCGGGGCGCCGCCCAGGCGACCACCTCCAGCGGCGCCAAGCAGCTCACCCCGTACGGCGGGAGCAACGACCTGGTCACCGGCCGGCTGGCCGGCACCGGGGCGGGCGACTACGACATCGACGGCGGCGTGACCAGCGCCCGGTCGCCGGCGGTGACCCTGCCGTCCTCCGGCACGCTGACGCTCTCGCTGGCCTGGTACCTGGCGCACGGGTCGAACGCCTCGTCGGCCGACTACTTCCGGGTCAGCGTGGTGCACGACGGCGGCACCACGGCCCTGTTCACGCAGTCCGGGGCGGCCACCAACCGCAACGGCGCCTGGGCGGTGGCGAACGCCAACCTCACCCCGTACGCCGGCCAGTCGGTGCGGATCCTGGTCGAGGCGGCGGACGCCTCGGGCGCGAGCCTGGTCGAGGCGGCTGTGGACAACGTCACCATCACGAGCTCCTGAGCCCGGTGGGGCCCCGTCCCGCCCCCGGCGGGGTCCCACCACCCCCCAGCACGCGTCGATCCAGGGCATATCGCTGCTGTTGTAGATCAACAAGCGCCGATGCGGCCTGGATCGACGAGGCACGTCCGGGGCGTGCGCTACGGTTCTACCGACCGCTAGCAGCGAAGCCGGTGCGAAACCGGCGCTGTCCCGCAACTGTGATGCCCCACCACTCCCGGCCGAGGCCGGGCGCGGCGGGGACGAGCCAGGTCGCCTGCGTCAGTGGTCGCGACTCGCGCTCTCGAGGAAGGGCGCCTCGCGGACGGGCGCACTGGGTCCCTGTCGGCGAAGCACCACGCTCCTCGACCGACAGGAGGACAGATGCTCAGACGTACCCCCCGGCTCTTCGCCGCGACCCTCGCGGTGGCCGCGCTGGCCCTCGGGGCCTGCGCCGAGAAGACCACCGACACGCCCGCCGCCGGCGGCAGTTCCGCGGCGGCCGCCTACCCGGTCACCGTCGGCAAGCTCACCCTCGACAAGCGGCCCGAGAAGATCGTGTCGCTGTCGGCGTCGGCCACCGAGATGCTCTTCGCGATCGGGGCCGGCCCGCAGGTGACGGCCGTCGACGACAACTCGAACTACCCGCCGGGCGCGCCGAAGACCGACCTCTCCGGCTTCTCCCCGAACGCCGAGGCGATCGCCGGCAAGAGCCCCGACCTGGTGGTGCTCTCGGACGACCGCAACAAGATCGTCGAGCAGCTCACGACGCTGAAGATCCCGGTCTACCTCACCCCGGCCGCGACCACCCTGGACGACTCGTACCGGCAGATCACCGAGCTGGGCGCGCTCACCGGCCACGCGGACGAGGCGGCCGACGTGACCAAGCGGATGAAGGACGACATCGCCAAGCTGGTCGCCGGCCTGCCGCAGCGCGCCGAGAAGCTGACCTACTACCACGAGCTCGGCCCGGAGCTGTACACCGCCACCAGCAAGACCTTCATCGGCTCGCTCTACACGATGGCCGGCCTGGAGAACATCGCCGACCCGGCCGACGCCGACGGCAAGAACGGCGGCTACCCGCAGCTGTCGCAGGAGGTCATCGTCAAGGCGGACCCGGACTTCGTCTTCCTCGCCGACACCAAGTGCTGCCAGCAGAGCGCGGAGACGGTCAAGGCGCGCGCCGGCTGGGCGGGCATCACCGCGGTCAAGTCCAACCAGGTCGTCGCGCTCGACGACGACGTCGCCTCGCGCTGGGGCCCCCGCGTCGTGGACCTGCTCCGGGCCATCATCGACGCGGTCGCCAAGGTGCCCGCGTGAGCCGCGCCCGTCGATGACCAAGGCCCTCGACACGGCACGACCCACCCGGGGGGGGGGGGGGGGGCCCCGGGGGGGGGCCGGCCCCGGGGGGCCCGGGGGGTCTGGGGGCACCCCGCCCGCCACGCCCGCCAGGTCCGCGAGGCTGGAGGGACCGGGCCGGGTTGGCGCACCGACCGATACCGGGTGGGGCACGGGCCGGTAACGGGTGGCGCACGGGCCCCGGCCCGGCGGCGTTCGGACTGTGCGGGCTGACCCGCGCGCCCGACCGCGGCGAGGCCGGTCCCGGCAGGCCCGCCGGGGTGCGGGATGCGGACGGGGGAGTGCGGGTGCGGTTGACCGGGGTGTCGCCGGAGTCCGGGTGGACCGGGCTCTCCGTCCGCACCGCCCTGGCCAACCCGAGCACCCGCCCGGGGCTGCGGCTGCCCGGGCGGGTCACGGTCATCGCCGGTTCGACCGACGTGCCGGTGCTGCACGTCCGGCTCGGCCTGGTCACCACGGCGGAGCCGGACGACCCGGAGGCGCCCCGCCGTCTGGTGCAGTTCCACCAGGCGACCCTCGCCGACGGCTTCGTGCTGCGGGCCGGGCGGGGCCGCACGATCCCGTTCGCGTTCCCGCTGCCCTGGGAGACCCCGGTGACCATCTTCGGCGGGGTGCCCCTGCTCAGCCTGCGGATGGGGCTGCGCACCGAGGTGGCGGTCGAGCCGCAGCTCGACCAGGGCGCGATGGTGCCGGTTTTCGTGCACCCGCTGCCCACCCAGGCGCACATCCTGGCCGCCCTCGACACGCTGGGCTTCAGCATGCGCCAGGCCGGTCTGGTCGACGCCCGGCTGCCGGGGGTGGAACAGACCCTGCCGCTGCACCAGCGGCTGGGGTTCTGGGTGGCGCCGCTCTACGCCGGGCCGATCACCGAGCTGGAGCTGATCTTCATCGCCAACCCGGCCGGCCTGGAGGTCATCTTCTGGCTGGACCGGCGGCTGGCCCTGGCCGGGATCACCCACCAGAGCATCAGTCGCTTCCGGATCTGGCACGTCGGCGCCGACCGGCGGGACTGGGTGGCGACGGTGGACGGCTGGCTGCGCGCGGCGATCAACCGGCACGCCGCGACCGCCGCGCACGCCGACTGGTCCGCGACCATCGCGGAGTCGGCGCACGTCAGCCGCCCGCCGGACGAGCCCACCCGCCCCGGCTTCGGCCTGGGCGGCACCGCCGGCGGAGCCGGCATCGGCGGCTCCGGCGACGGCACCTGACCACCCACCCACCCACACCCCACCCTCGCTCCCAACGATCTTGCGCTCGGTGCCCCGACACATCGGACTTACCGCCCATAACGGGGGCCGAAAGTGCAAGATCGCGGGGGCCGGGCCGGGCCGGGCGGGGAGGGGGGGAGGGTCGGAAGGTCAGACGGTGGCGGTGGCGAGTTTGAGGCTGAAGCCGAGGAAGAGAGCGGCGACGCCGGTGGTGGCGCCGGCGGCGAGGCGGCGGCGCTGGCGGAATTGGGCCGCCAGGAACGTCCCGGCGAAGATCAGCGCGGTCAGGTAGAGCGCGCTGGTGACCTGGGCGATCAGCCCGAGCAGGAGGAACGACAGCGCCGGCCACGCGTAGCCCGGGTCGACGAACTGGATGAAGAACGAGACGAAGAACAGGATCGCCTTCGGGTTGAGCAGGCTGACCACGAGCGCCTTGCGGAACGGGCTGCGCATCGCCACCGGCTCCGCGGCGTCGATCAGCCGCGGCGTGGCCGGGTCGTTGCGGTCGCGCCAGCGCCGCCACGCGCCGCGCAGCATCGTCAACCCCACGTAGCCGAGGTACGCGGCGCCGGCGTACTTGATCACCAGGAAGAGCGGCGGGTACGCCTTGAGCAGCGAGGCCACCCCGGCGGCGGAGAGGAACATCAGCACCCCGTCGCCGACGAAGACCCCGCCGGCGGCCCGGTAGCCGGCGGCCACACCGCGCTGCGCGGCGGTGGAGAGCACGAAGAGGGAGTTGGGCCCGGGCAGCAGAACGATCGCCACGGTGCCCAGCACGTACGTCCAGATGTCGGTGATGCCCAGCACGCCCGACATCATCAGGCCACGGGTGCCGTCCGGCGAAGCCTTTCCCGCAGCGCGACCTGTGCGTTTGGCCACTCGTCGACGGTCATCGAATACTGCACGGTGTCCCGCCACGAGCCGTCCGGGCGGAGCTTGTGCATCCGCAGCACCCCCTCGCGGGACGCGCCGAGGCGCTCGATCGCCCGCTGGGAGCGCTCGTTGCGGATGTCGGTGTGCCAGACCACCCGCACCGCGCCCAGCTCCTCGAAGGCGCGGGTGAGCAGCAGCAGCTTCGCCTCGGTGTTGATCCCCGTACGCCACCACGGCC
Source organism: Micromonospora sp. NPDC052213 (assembly GCF_040679695.1). Taxonomy (NCBI): domain Bacteria; kingdom Bacillati; phylum Actinomycetota; class Actinomycetes; order Micromonosporales; family Micromonosporaceae; genus Micromonospora; species Micromonospora sp. NPDC052213. Next base: position 8,415 of record NZ_JBFAVI010000018.1, on the reverse strand, counting down.
GGCCCAGGAAGGTGTAGCCGATCGCCACCGACCGGCGCTCCGGGTCCACCTCGTAGTAGGAGGTGGTGCCGACCACCGCGCCGGTGACGGCGCAGCGCTGCACCCACGGCACCCGCTCGCCCCGGTGGTGGGCGGCCAGCGCGGCGGCGACCACCTCGGCGGTGCCGGCGGGGTCGGCCGGCAGCGGGCTGCCCAGGTGCTGCCAGACCTCCGGATCGGCGGTCGCCGCGTGCAGCTCGTCGGCGTGCGCGAGGTCGAGGGGCTCCAGCACCACGTGCTCCCCGCGCAGCACCGCCGGTTCCCGCCACGGCGTGGGGGCCGGCCGCAGGTACGCCGGCACCGGCGCGGTCACCCCGGCGTCCGGCTCGGGCAGCCCGGCGGCGAGCCGCAGCGGCACCACCCCGGCCCAGTGCGGCAGGGCGAGGTCGGCCTCGTCGTCGCGTACCCCGCCGGTGCGGGCGCGGACGGAGACCTCCCGCAGCGGCAGGGCCAGCACGGCGGTCTCGGCAAGCTCCCGGCGCGACGGCGGTCGGCTGTCGGCGCTGCGCCCGGTGCCGACCTTCTCCACCAGCGCGGTGAGCACCCGCGCCTTCTCCCGCTCGTCGGTGACCAGGTGCGCGGTGCCGTGCGCGACGACCGACCGGTAGTTGGCGCTGTGGTGGAACTGGGAGCGCCCGTAGACCAGGCCGTCGAGCAGGGTCACCGTGACGCAGACCGGCAGCCCGTCGCTCCGGGCGGCGAGCAGCGGCCGGCTGCCGGTGGAGCCGTGCAGGTAGAGGGTGTCGTCGACGCGGACGTGCAGGGTGGGCAGCACCCGGGGCTCGCCGTCGACGGTGAACCCGAGCGCGCAGTGGTACGCCTCGTCGAGGATCGCGTGCGCGGCGGCGGCGTCGTAGCTCATCCGGTCCCGGGAGCGGCTGGCGGTGGTCCGGTCGGTGCGTGCGTACATGCTCCCGCCTTTGTTCTAGTACAGTCTCCGTTTTGTGTCAGCACGCTATCAGGTCACCGGCGCGACGGCCGTCGAGATTTCGGCCAGCATCGAGTCGGGCATCCGTTCCGCCGCCCTCGCCCCCGGCGCCGCCCTCCCGGCGGTGCGCGCGCTCGCCGCCCAGCTCGCGGTCAGCCCGGCCACCGTGGCCCGGGCCTATCAGGAGCTGCGCCAGCGGGGCCTGGTGGTCACCGCCGGCCGGCACGGCACCCGGGTCCGGCCCCGCCCGCCGGTGGCGGCCCGACGCTCCGCGCTGCGCCCGCCGCCCGCCCCCGGCCTGCGCGACCTCTCCCTGGGCGAGCCCGACCCGCGGCTACTGCCGCCGCTGGGAGCGCACCTGGCCGGGCTAGCGGCCGACGCCGGGCCGCCCGTCGGTTACTCGGCCGCCGGGGTGCTGCCCGAACTGGCCGAGGCGGCCCGCGAGCGGCTGGCCGCCGACGGCGTGCCGGCGGCGGAGCTGACCCTCACCGGCGGCGCCCTGGACGGCATCGAGCGGCTGCTCGGCGCGCACCTGCGCCCCGGCGACGCGGTCGCCGTCGAGGACCCGGGCTGGGCCAACCTGCTCGACCTGGTCGCCGCGCTCGGGCTGCGGCCGATCGGGGTGCCGGTCGACGACGACGGTCCGCTCGCCGAGGGCGTCCGGGCAGCGCTCGCCGCCGGGGCCCGGGCGCTGATCGTGACCAGCCGGGCGCAGAACCCCACCGGCGCGGCGGTCTCCGCCGGGCGGGCCGCGGAGCTGCGTACGCTGCTCGCCGGCCGGTCCGACCTGCTGCTGATCGAGGACGACCACGCCGCCGAGCTGGCCCGCGTACCGCTGCACCCGCTCGCCGGGGCGACCCCGACGTGGGCCTTCGTCCGCTCGGTGAGCAAGCCGTTCGGTCCCGACCTGCGGCTGGCCGTGCTGGTGGGGGACGAGACCACGGTGGCCCGGGTGGCCGGCCGGGCCCGGGTCGGCGCCGGCTGGGTCTCCACCGTGCTGCAACGGCTGGTCCTGTCCCTGTGGCGCGACCCGGCGGTGGCCGGGCTGGTGGACCGGGCAGCCGCCAGCTACGAGCGGCGGCGCGGGGCGCTGGTCGACGCGCTCGCCGGGCACGGCCTCGCCGCCCACGGGCGCAGCGGCATCAACGTGTGGCTGCCGGTGGCGGACGAGACCAGCGCGCTGACCGCACTGCGCGACGCCGGTTGGGCGGTCGCGCCCGGCGCGCTCTACCGGATCGCCGGCCCGCCGGGGCTGCGGATCACCGTCAGCTCGCTGGACGACGGCGAGGTGGCACCGCTCGCCGACGCCGTCGCCCGCGCCGTCCGGCCCGCCAGGTCATCCGGTTTCACCGCATGACCCCCGCGCCCGGGCCGGCGACGTGTCGGTGTGCCGGGCGCGGGCGTGACCGGACGCCGGGTGGGTAAGCGCGGTGCCGGAGGTGGACGACCATGGCTTCGTCGGGATCGAGGAGGGGCGTCTGGATCGCCGTCGTGGTGGCGGTGATCGTGCTCGTGATCGTGGTGATCGCGCTGGCGTCCGGCGGCGACGGCGGCGGCGGATACTGACGGGTGGCCGCGGTGGGACGTCGTGCGGAGGCAGGGCGGACCGGCATCGCGGCCCGAACGGGTATATAACAGTCGACATGGCCGAGCAGACCGAGACCGCGCCGGGCGCGCAGAATTTCATCCCGCCGCAGGCCGACACCCTCGACGACCTGCGCGCCGCCGCCGCCGGCTGCCGGGGCTGCGAGCTGTACCGGGACGCGTCGCAGACCGTGTTCGGTCGCGGCGACGCCGGCGCGCGGGTGGTCTTCGTCGGCGAGCAGCCCGGTGACATGGAGGACCAGAAGGGGCTGCCGTTCGTCGGCCCCGCCGGTCGGCTGCTCCGCAAGGCGGTCGACGACGCCGGGCTCGATCCCGGGCACATCTACCTGACGAACGCCGTGAAGCACTTCCGGTTCGAGCTGCGCGGCAAACGGCGCATCCACCAGACCCCGGACCGGGTCCACGTCACGGCCTGCCGGCCCTGGCTGGTGGCCGAGTTCGCCCAGTTGCGCCCGGAGATCGTGGTGGTGCTCGGCGCGACCGCGGCCAAGGCGCTGCTCGGCCCCACGTTCCGGGTCACCCGGCAGCGCGGCGAGCTGCTGCCCTGGCCGGCGTCGGCCCAGCACCCGGAGGACTTCCAGCGGGTGCCGGTGGACGCGAAGGGCACCGTCGCCGACGCCCCGCCGGCCCGGCTGCTGGCCACCATCCACCCGTCCGCCGTGCTCCGCGCCGACAACCAGGATGTGGCGTACGAGGGGCTGGTCGCCGACCTCGCCGTGGCCGCCCGCGCCCTCGCCGGCTGAGCCGTCACCGAGCCACCCGTCGGCCCCTGGGCAGGGCGGGTGCGCGGTGCCACACTGGCGGCCATGGAGCAGCATCTCTACGAGCGCGACCACGAGGACTTCCGCGAGCTGTGCCGCGAGTTCCTGGACCGGGAGGCCGTGCCCCACCACGAGCGTTGGGAGGCCGCCGGGATCGTCGACCGCGAGGTGTGGCGTCGGGCCGGGGCGGCCGGTCTGCTGGGCACGGACGTCGACCCGGAGTACGGCGGCGGCGGGCAGCGGGACTTCCGGTTCAACGCGGTGCTGGCCGAGGAGATCGTCGCCGCCGGCTGCACCGGCCTCGGCTTCGGCCTGCACAACGACGTGGTGGCGCCGTACCTGACCGAGCTGACCACGGAGGACCAGCGCAAGCGCTGGCTGCCCGGGTTCTGCTCCGGCGACCTCGTCACGGCGATCGCGATGAGCGAGCCCGGCGCCGGCTCCGACCTCGCCGGAATCCGCACGAGCGCGGTCCGCGACGGCGACAGTTGGGTGCTCGACGGCCAGAAGACCTTCATCACCAACGGGGAGACGGCCGACCTGGTGGTCGTGGTCGTCCGCACTGCGCCGGACCAGGGCGCGCACGGGGTGAGCCTGGTCGCCGTGGAGGACGGCACCCCCGGCTTCTCCCGCGGCCGACGGCTGGCCAAGGTCGGGCTGAAGGCCAACGACACCGCCGAGCTGTTCTTCGCGGACTGCCGGGTGCCGGCGGAGAACCTGATCGGCACCGAGAACCACGGCTTCTACCACCTGATGGCCAACCTGCCCCGGGAGCGGCTCAGCATCGCGGTCGCCGCGGTGGCCGCCGCCGAGCGGCTGCTCGCCGTCACCCTCGACTACGCCCGCTCCCGGCAGGCGTTCGGCCGGCCGATCGGCGCGTTCCAGCACAACCGCTTCCTCCTGGCCGAGCTGGACACCGAGGTCACCATCGCGCGCACCTTCGTCAACCACTGCGTCGCGGAGTACAACGCCGGCCGGCTCTCGGTCACCGACGCGGCCAAGGCGAAGTGGTGGACCACCGAGCTGCAGAACAAGGTCGCCGACCGCTGCGTGCAACTGCACGGCGGCTACGGCTACATGCTGGAGTACCCGGTGGCGAAGGCGTGGCTGGACGGGCGGGTGCAGACGATCTACGGCGGCACCACCGAGATCATGAAGGAGATCATCGGCCGCGGCCTGGGCCTGTAGAACAGGCGGAGGAGGGGCGCGGCCGGGGCGGACCGGCTGCGGGGCGGCGTGCCGGTTGCGCAAGGATGAGACGGGCATCCCGCCCCTTACCGTCGAAGGAGCCGCCGATGGCCACCGACCTCGCCGCGCCACTCGCCGCGCCCGACGTCACGCCGATCCAGCGGCGTACCCTGCGGCTGCTCTTCGTCACGCAGATCGTCGGCGGGATCGGGGTGACGGTCGGCGTCGCCGTCGGGGCGCTGCTCGCCGCGGACATCGCCGGCACCGCCGTCGCCGGGCTGGTGAGCAGCGCCGCCGTGGTGGGCGGGGCCCTGCTCGCGGTGCCGGTCACCCGGATCATGAACGGCCACGGCCGGCGGCCCGGCCTGGTCGTGGCCTATCTCGCCGGCGCGGCCGGCGGCACCCTGGTGGTGTTCGCCGCCGTCACCCGCTGGGTCCCGCTGCTCTTCCTCGGCATGCTCCTCTTCGGCGGCGGCAGCGCGGCCAACCTCCAGGCCCGCTACGCCGCGGTGGACCTGGCCGAGCCGGCGCGGCGGGGCCGCCAGCTCGCCCTGATCGTCTGGGCCACCACCATCGGCGCGGTCGCCGCGCCGAACTTCGCCGCGTTCGCGGACCGCACCACCAGCGGCTGGGGGCTGCCGGCGCTGGCCGGTCCGTTCGCGTTCAGCGCCGTCGCGCTGGCGCTGGCCGCCGGCGTGATCCTGGCGCTGCTGCGCCCCGACCCGCTGCTGACCGCGCGCCGGCTGGCGGCGGTCGCCGTCCCGCCGGTCACCCCGCCGCCGGACGCCGTCGTCCCGGCCGCCCCGTCGCCGGACGCCGTTCCCGCCGTGACCCCGCCGCCGGACGCCGTCGTCGCGCCGGCACCGACCGGCCGGCGCGGCGTGGGCATGCGGGCCGCCTGGTCGGTCGTACGCGCGCGTCCGGCCGCCCGGCTCGGCATCGCCGCAGTGGCGGTCGGGCACCTGGTCATGGTCGCGGTGATGGTGATGACCCCGGTGCGCCTGCACGAGTGGCACGCCGACGCCGACGTGCTGCGGGTGGTCGGTCTCGTGCTGAGTCTGCACATCGCCGGCATGTACGCCCTCGCCCCGGTGGCCGGCTGGCTCACGGACCGCCTCGGCCGCCGGGCGGTGATCCTCGGCGGCGTCGGGCTGCTGCTCGTGGCGTGCGCGGTCGCCGGCACCGCCGGGCACCACACGGCCCGGCTCTCGATCGGGCTGTTCCTGCTCGGCCTGGGCTGGTCGGGGACCATGGTGGCCGGTTCCACCCTGCTGTCGGAGTCGGTGCCGGTGGGGATCCGGCCGAGCGTCCAGGGGCTCTCCGACCTGACCATGGGACTGGCCGGCGCCGCCGCCGGGGCGGTCAGCGGGTTTGTCATGGAGGTGGCGGGTTATCCGGTGCTCGCCCTGCTCGCGGCGGTCGCGGCGGTGCCCCTGGTGGCGCTAGCGTTGCGTCCGGTGCCGGCGGGCGCACCGGACGAGGAGGACTGATCACGTGCGGCTGACCGACTTCTGGTCGCGGTTGGAGGAGGCGTTCGGCCCCGCCTACGCGGCCAGCATCGCCCGCGACCAGGTGCTCTCCCAGCTCGGCGGCCGGACCGTCGAGCAGGCGCTGGCATCGGGTGAGCAGGCGCACGTCGTGTGGCGGGCGGTCTGCGCCGCCTATCCCGACCGGGTGCCCGCGCGGCTACGCTGAGCAGCCATTTCGTCGCTTCCGCGTGTCGCTTGCCGACTCGTACACCTGTTCGGCTATTGTCCACAGCGGGGTGCTCGTCCACAGCTCACGGCCCGTCGGCTGGTTTTCTGTCGGACCCAGCGCCTAGCGTGTCCGCGTGACGCGAAGCTCAGGAAAGACGCCGGCGAAGGCAGGGGTGGCAACGATGGCAGCAGGGCCTGACCGGGAGAAGGCACTCGACCTTGCTCTCGCTCAGATCGACAAGCAGTTCGGCAAGGGCTCGGTGATGCGGCTCGGGGAGCGGCCGGTCATCCAGACCGCGGTCATCCCCACCGGGTCGATCGCCCTCGACGTGGCGCTCGGCGTGGGCGGCCTGCCCCGCGGCCGGGTCGTCGAGATCTACGGTCCGGAGTCCAGCGGTAAGACCACCGTCGCGCTGCACGCCGTGGCCAACGCCCAGCGGGCCGGCGGCATCGCCGCCTTCGTCGACGCCGAGCACGCGCTCGACCCGGAATACGCGAAGGCCCTCGGCGTCGACACCGACGCCCTGCTGGTCTCCCAGCCCGACACCGGTGAGCAGGCGCTGGAGATCGCGGACATGCTGGTCCGCTCCGGCGCGCTCGACATCATCGTGATCGACTCGGTGGCCGCGCTGGTGCCGCGCGCCGAGATCGAGGGTGAGATGGGCGACAGCCACGTGGGTCTGCAGGCCCGGCTGATGAGCCAGGCGCTGCGGAAGATCACCGGTGTGCTCAACAACACCGGCACCACCGCGATCTTCATCAACCAGCTCCGCGAGAAGATCGGCGTGATGTTCGGCAGCCCCGAGACCACCACGGGTGGCCGGGCGCTGAAGTTCTACGCCTCGGTCCGGCTCGACGTGCGCCGCATCGAGAGCCTCAAGGACGGCACCGACGTGGTCGGTAACCGCACCCGGGTCAAGGTCGTGAAGAACAAGGTCGCCGCGCCGTTCAAGCAGGCCGAGTTCGACATCATGTACGGCAAGGGCATCTCCCGCGAGGGCTCGCTGATCGACGTCGGCGTCGAGCAGGCGATCATCCGCAAGTCCGGCGCCTGGTACACCTACGACGGCGACCAGCTGGGCCAGGGCAAGGAGAAGGCCCGCGAGTTCCTCCGGGAGAACCCGGACGTGGCCGCCGAGATCGAGAAGAAGATCCTGGAGAAGCTCGGCGTCGGGGTCGGCGCGGGCGACGCCGCCGGTGGCCCGGAGCTGCCGCCGGTCGACTTCTGACCGGTCGCTGACCCGTGGCAGGACGACGCGCCCGCACGGGGCGGGGCTGGGATGCCAGTCCGCCCCGCGCGGGTGACGGCATCACGACGCCCCGACCCCGGCGGGGTCGCCGTGGCCGTGCCGAGGAGACCGACCCCGAGGCGCCCCCCGCCCCGCCGCGCGACGAGTCGGAGGTGGCGCGGGAGATCTGCCTGCGCCAGCTCGCCGTCCGGCCGCGCACCCGGGCCGAGCTGGCCGGGGCACTGGCGAAGCGGGGGATCTCCGAGGAGGTCTCCGCGGCGGTGCTCGACCGCTACGACGAGGTCGGCATCATCGACGACGCCGCCTTCGCGCGGGCCTGGGTGTCCAGCCGGCACGCCGGCCGGGGCCTGGCCCGCCGGGCGCTCGCCAACGAGCTGCGTCAGCGCGGTGTCGACGGCGAGGTCGCCAGCGAAGCCCTCGGCGAGCTGGACGAGGAGACCGAGGCCGAGACCGCCCGCGCCCTGGTGGAGCGGAAGCTGCGGTCCGCCCGCGGCGAGCCGGACGCGGTCTTCCGGCGGCTGGTGGCGATGCTGGCCCGCAAGGGCTACCCGCCCCGCGTGGCGATCCGGGCGGTGAAGGACGCGCTCGCCGCGCAGAGCGCCGAGGCGGCCGAGTTCGCCGAGCAGATCGACGCCGACGCGCTCGCCGACGCCGAGGGCGAGCTCGACCGCGACAGCCGCCCAGTCGACTGAACAGCCGCTCCGTCGAGTGAGCGGAGTGGCGGCCGGAGGGGAGGGGCCGTGCTCAAGGCGTGCCTCAACGGCGCCCGTGGGCGCGACGAGCATCCGTCGGTGCCGGTCACCCCGGCCGACCTGGCCGCCGACGCGGCCCGCTGCGCCCGGCTCGGCGCCGGGGGGGTGCACGAGCACCCCCCCGGCGCCGACGGGCGGGTGTGCCTGCTCCCGGCGGTGTTCTCCGCCGCGCGGGTCGCGTTCCGGGCGGGCAGC
>NZ_JBFAVI010000017.1:0-71495 GCF_040679695.1 Micromonospora sp. NPDC052213 | reverse complement strand
GCCGGGTATCCGCACGTGACGCAGGCTGACGAGGGTCCCGTCGGCGGTGGCGGTGGCGAGCGCGGTCGCGCGGAACCGCAGCGGTTCGGGTGGTGCCGCGACGGCGGCACGTTCGAGGTCGTCGAGCCGGCGGCCGGCAGCGCGTACCCGTCGGGCGATCTGGTTCTGCACCCTGCCGGCGGTGTGGCCGTATCCCATCTTCTCGTTGTCACGCCGGTCCCGGCCCGGCGCGACCTCGTGCGCGGTCACCGCGAGCTGCCGGCGCAGCTCGGCCAGTTCCTCCTGCTGTTCGGCGTGGCGTCGCTGCCACCGCTCCCGCTCGTTGCGCTGGTGAGCCAGATAGTCCCGGTAGGTGCCGCCGAAGCGGACCGGGCCGGCGACAGCGGGGTCGAGGTCGATCAGGTCGGTGCAGACCGCGTCGAGGAAGGCCCGGTCGTGGCTGGCTACGACGACGGCCCCGGGCAGGTCGCGCAACTGCTGCTCGAGAAAGGCCGCCGCGGCGTCGTCGAGGTGGTTGGTGGGTTCGTCGAGCAGCAGCGCCGAGGGCAGGCGGATGAGCAGGGCGGCGAGCGCGAGCCGGCCGCGCTGGCCGCCGGAGAGCGCGGCGAGCGCCCGCTCCGGTGCCACATCGCCGAGACCGAGTGCCGCGAGGACCATGCCGGCGCGTCGCTCGGCGCCCCAGGCGTCGATGTCCTGGGCGCGGTCGAGCAGATCGCCGTAATCGGCGAGCAGCCGTTCGTGGTCGGGTGTGTCGTCGGCGGTGCGGGCGAGCCGGTCGGCGAGCCGATCGAGGTCGGCGAGGACGGCACGGGCCTCGCGCAGGGCGTCGTCGCGCACGTCCGCCACGGTCGCGGCCGGGTCGTAGGGGGCTTCCTGCGGCAGATAGCCGAGGTCCGGTGGGCGAACGACGCTGCCGGCGTCCGGTTCGTCCGCACCGGCGAGCAGGCGGAGCAGGGTGGATTTGCCGGTGCCGTTCTCGCCGATCAGGCCGATCCGGCGGCCGGGGGCCGCGGTGAGGGAGACCCCGTCCAGCACGCGACGGCTGCCGAGGGTATGGACGAGGTCGTGAGCGAGCAGTGCTTCGGGCATAGGGGTCACCTTCGGGGTGCCCCGGGCCACGGGCCGGCACGGCCCGTGGCCCGGAGCAGGGCGGAGTCGGCGGTCAGGCGCGGTCGGGTGCGGGGATCTCGCGCAGGTGACCGCCGTCGAGGCGGAGCCACCGCTGCACACCGATGTCGGTGAGGAACCGTTCGTCGTGGCTGACCACCACGAACGCACCCCGGTAGGCGGTCAGGGCGCTTCCCAGTTGGCCCACGCTGACCAGGTCGAGGTTGTTGGTGGGTTCGTCGAGCAGCAGCAGGTGGGGTGCCGGCTGGGCGTAGAGGACGCAGGCGAGGGTGGCCCGCAGCCGTTCGCCGCCGGAGAGCACCCCGGCGGGGAGGTGGGCTCGGGCGCCGCGGAACAGGAACCGGGCGAGCAGGTTCATCCGTTCGGCCTGCGGCCGGTCGGGGGCGTACGCGGCGAAGTTCTCCGCGACCGTCCGGTCGAGATCCAGCAGGTCCAGGCGTTGCGACAGGTACGCGACGCGGCCGGCGGCGCGGTGCACCTGCCCGGCGTCCGGCTGGAGGTCCCCCTGCAACAGACGCAGCAGGGTGGACTTTCCGGCGCCGTTGGGGCCGGTCAGCGCGATCCGCTCCGGTCCCCGGATGGTCAGGTCGGCGCCGTCGCCGGCGAACACGGCCCGGTCGCCGTGGTAGACCTGCATACGCTCGCCGGCGAACACGGTGCGGCCGGCGGGAACGGTGGTGTCGGGCAGGTCCAGGGTCAGGGCCTGGTCGTCGCGCAGCGTCCGGCTGGCCTCGTCGAGCCGGCTCTGGGCCTCGCTGACCCGGTTGGCGTGTGCCTGCTGTGCCCGGCCGGCCGACTCCTGGGCGCTGCGCTTGAGCCCACCGGCGACGATGCGGGCCAGGCCGGCGTTGCCGAGGTTGCGGGCGGCGTTGCTGGCCCGGCGGTCGGCCCGCTCCCGGGCCTGCTGCATCTCCCGCTTCTCCCGCTTCACGTCCTGCTCGGCGCTGCGCACGGTCCGCTCCGCCGCCTCGCGTGCCACGCGCGACGCCTCCTCGTACGCGGTGAAGTTCCCGCCGAACAGGCGCACCTCACCACGGTCGAGCTCGGCTATGCGATCCATCCGGTCCAACAGGACCCGGTCGTGGCTGACCACCAGCAGGCACCCGGACCAGCCCTCCAGCACCTCGTACAGCCGGTGCCGCGCGTCGATGTCGAGGTTGTTGGTCGGCTCGTCCAGCAGCAGCACGTCCGGGCGCCTGAGCAGTTGCGCCGCCAGGCCGAGCGACACCACCTGCCCGCCGCTGAGCGTGCGCAGGCGCCGGTCCAACCCCACGTCACCGAGGCCCAGCCGGTCGAGTTCGGTGCGGCTGCGCTCCTCCACGTCCCAGTCGTCCCCGACGGCCGTGAAGTGCTCCTCCGCCGCGTCACCCGCCTCGATGGCGCGCAGGGCCGCGAGGGTCGCGTCGACCCCGAGCACCTCGGCGACGGTCAGGTCACCGGCCAGGGGCAGGTCCTGCGGCAGGTAGCCGAGCACACCCTCGACCGTCACGCCGCCACCGGTCGGGGTGAGGTCACCCGCGATCAGCCGGAGCAGGGTCGTCTTGCCGGCGCCGTTCGGCGCGACCAGGCCCGTACGGCCGGGCGGCACGGTGAAGGACAGGTCCTGGAAGACCGGAGTGTCGTCCGGCCAGGAAAAGGACAGGTTCGTACAAACAATGCAGACGTCAGACATCGGGAGACACCCTCGGAAGAGAGCCGGGGACGCGACAGACACCCCGGTCGGGCAGACAGATCTACGACGAGACACGCCGCACCGGCGCACGCCGGCAGGCGGCCGGGGCCGCTCACCCCGAGATGTCGTCGTCCCCCGTCACCACAGTCCGCTCCCTCGCGCTCTCATCGCGGTCTCCGCCGCGCTGCACCAGCTTAACAACTTCCGGAGTGGCACCGGTACGGCAACCGCCTCGCGGGAGAACGCCTGGGCTTGGGGCCGATGATCCGCGAGGCCACCGCTTGAACGCGTCCACGAGACGACGGAGTGGTCGCGGTGCCTCAGATGGGTGGTGCTCGTACCCGACGTGCTTGCCGGAAAGCGAAGGGCGGGATGGTTTCCCATCCCGCCCTTCTACCTGAACGGCCCTCGCGGGCCGGTGGATGACACGTCAGACAGCGGGCGTCTCGTCCCCGCTGATCATCGGGACCGCGCGGCGGCGCCGGGCGAGGAGCAACATGATGCCGCCACCCGCCACCATGGCGAGACCGGCTCCGGCGATCAGCCCGGACTGCGGCCCGGTGATCGGCAGGTCACCCCCGCCGCCACCGCTGCCGCCGTCATCGTCGCCGCCCCCGCCACTGCCGCTCGCGGCGACCACGACGGCGAACCCGTCCTCGTTGTCGCTGTCGTCCACGTCGGCTGCCCGTACGGCGACGGCGTTCGCCGGAAGTTCGGCATGCTCCGGGCCGGAGCGGATGTCCGTTCGCTCGGTCAGACCCTCGACCTGCACGGTCCCGCCCGCCAAGGTGACGGGTGCCTTGGTGGCGGCCGACACCGTCGCCAGATTGTGCAACTCGACAGCGGAGTAGACGCTGTCATTCGGGTTGGTGTCCTGGCTGGCCGGTACGAGCGCGAGCGTGTCGTAGGTGCAGACCGCTGACCGCCCGTCGTCGCCGACCGCACACTCCTTCGGCGGTCGGGTGAACGTCACACCCTTGGGCAGGTGCAGCGTGGCCTTGACGCCGCTGACTGCCTTCCGGCCCTGGTTGACGACCCGGTACCGCACCGCGCCCGTCTCGCCCGGGTTCAACGGCCCGGTGGATGCGAGCCGGCCGCCCGCACCGACCCGCACCGACTGCTTCACGTCCGGCGCCACCACCGACAGGTCGGATTCGGGATCGTCGACCAACGTGAGCGTGACCCATTTGCCGGCAAGTGGCGTCCTGTCCTCACCCCAGGCCATGCCGGCCTCGACGTGGAACCTGCCTTCGTAGGGCTTCTGTTTCTCGTGGATACGAATGTCGATGGGAAGATCCACCGTCCCGCCGGGTGCCGGCAGCAGCTCCGGAAACAGGCTCGATTCGATACGGCAGTACCAACCCGAGTAGTCGCCGTCACACTCACCGGAGCCACCGCCCTCCGGCCATATGAGTGATGCTTTGGACGAGTCCAGCTCGAGGGAGCGGACGTAGAAAATGACCTCACTCGGGGTCTTGTCGGTCAAGTTGGTGAGTCTCAGGTGGACCCTCTTCCTTTCGACCCCCAGCGGAATCGTCGTACCGGCCAGATCGAACGTGAACTTCGCACCCGTGTCCGCCGCCGAGGCGGACCCGACGGGGGTAGCCGTCCCGGCAAGGAGGAGCAGCGCGGCGGCAGTTCGCACCAGCCATCGATGACCAAAGGCCATAGCAGAACCCTTCAGGCGAGCGGACGGTACGGCCGAGAACACTATCCGCAATGGGCTCGCGTCGGTATCGTCCGCTCACCCCCTACTGGGTGAGGGCCGGATCGGCGCGGCGGAGAGGGCCACACCCTGACAACTCGACCGGCGCCGCAGCACCGTGGACTTCTCGGCGGTGGAGGCAGACCGGGCCCGCGCCGATCGTCGACTCAGCCCTGCCGTCGATCCGCCGGGCCGGCCAGCCGCCAACCGCCCCCGCCTGTGATGATCCGGTCAGGCCCGAGGCGTTCCCGGAGGTGGTGGATGTGCACGCCCACCGCGGCGGCCGTGGCGGGCCGGTCGTGCGGCGGCAACGACGACCAGATCCCACTCCTGCTGCGTGGCACTCCCCGCGCCTCGACGAGTACCCGCAGCACGGCGAACTCCCGCGGGCCGAGCCGGATGAACCGAGCCGGCCCGTCGAGGACGTACCGATGCTCGACATCGAGTCGCAGGCTGCCGAACGACAGCACGTCGGTGCCGTCGACCGGTTCCGGCGCGATCGGGTCCCGCACCCACCAGCCGTCCGCCCCGGTGAGAATGCGTGCGGCACCGATCTTCCTACGGATGTTGGCGATCACCACGCCGATCTGGGCAGCTGTCGGCGGCCGATACCCGCGCGGCATGGCGGCCCAGATCGCCTCCCGGCTGAGGGGCGTCCCCCGCGCCGTGATCAGGACGGCCAGCACGGCGACCTGCTGGCCACTGAGCATGACCGCGCTCGACTCCGCGTGCAGTCGGACCAGGCCGGTGGACGTCTGCAACTCCAGCCCGGCATAGCACAGCGGGACATCCAGCACGGGTATGGACAGCTGGCGCCGAGAGGTGCTGGTCCGCGGGCGCCGTCCTTGACGGCATCGAGGGATCGCCGACAGCGCAGAGCCTGCCGCCGGAGAGACGTCCTCAGCCGGCAGGCAGCAGGCCGACCGGCCGACCATGGACTGATCAACCACCATGAAGGGCCTCACCATCTGGCTCGCCGGCCGCCACTACCCCCACCGACCAGCCGAAACCTCGGTCCGTACTCGCGGACGCCGGATGCCGGCGGTCAGGCCGACGGCCCGACCAGTTGGTACGCCGCCCGGACGGCGGCCACGGCCCAGCGCATGCGACTGACCGCCTCCACCGGATGGTCGCCGTACTCCTGCGCGACGAGTGCCGCGCAACCGGCCGCCCGGTGCCGGCTGACGCTGTTCAGCACCGCCTGCCGGATCTGCTCGGGCGTCGGATCCGTCGACGGTTGGAGCGTGGAGGCGAAAAGTGCCTCCGCCCTGGTACTGAGCAGTTCCGACGGGCTCATCACCGGCTCCTTTCCGGTAGGTGGCGGCCATGCCCGCGAGGCAGATCCGACACAAGGCGCACCACCACCGAGGTCGCACGCACGAGATGCGGGGCTGGCCGATCGCCTCGGGCGACCGACGCACTTCGGGCAGCCGACGAATTCGCCGAACGGCGATGCCCGGGGTGGGGTCAGCGGAGTCCGGCCCCACCCCGGTCCCGGGTCCCGGGTCCCGGGTGCTGGGTGCTGGGGTGCGCGCCCCTGCGTCGTGCCCGGCGCGCACCCCGTGATTCACCTTTCGCTACTTGCCTGACCCGGCGAGGACACCCTGCACGAAGTAGCGCTGGAAGGCGAAGAAGACCGCGAGCGGCACGAGCATGGACAGGAACGCGCCGGGACCGATCGTGTCGAGGTTGGACGAGAACGACCGCATCTGCTCCCGCAGGGCGTAGGTGATCGGGGCATTGTCGGAGGTGGCGAAGACGAGCGCGACCAGCAGGTCGTTCCAGACCCACAGGAACTGGAAGATAGCCAGCGAGGCGATGGCCGGCCAGCCGATCGGCAGCACCACGCGGGCGAAGATGAGCATTTCCCGGGCGCCGTCGATGCGGGCCGCCTCCAGCAGGTCGCGCGGGATGTTCAGGAAGAAGTTCCGCAGCAGGAAGATCGCGAACGGCAACCCGAAGGCCACGTGGAAGGCAACCACCGCCGAGATCTCGCCGTAGATGCCGAGGGCCCGGAAGATCCGTGCGTCCGGCACGATCGCCACCTGGATCGGCACGACGATCAACGCGACGACCAGCGCGAACAGCCAGTCCCGGCCGGGGAAGTCCATCCAGGCCAGGGCGTACGCGCCGAGTGCGCCGAGCAGCACCACGAGCAGGGTCGACGGCACGGTGATCAGCACCGTGTTCCACAGCGATTCGACGATCCGCTCGTTCTGCAGCACCTGGACGTAGTTGTCGAGGGTCAGTTGGGCCGGTGCGGTGAAGACCGTCCACCAGCCGGTGGCGCTGTTGTCGGCGCTGCTACGCAGGCTCGCCACCGCCAGGCCGAAGGTCGGCAGCAGCCAGAAGACGCCGATCAGGACCACCAGCAGCCGCAGCAGCGCCTTGCCGAACCGCATCATGAACCGGGTCCACGGTCCCGGTCGCGGCCGGCCGCCCCGCGCGGTACCGGCGGGTATCAGTTCCGGTACGGCGTCGATGGTGGCGTGACTCATCAGCTGTCCCTCCTCAGGCGCCGAATGTTGAACAGCATCGCGGGGAGCACCAGGGCGAACAGCAGGACCGCGAGGGCGCTGCCGAGTCCGTAGTCGAGGCCGCCGCCGAAGGACACCCGGTACATCTCCAGGGCGACCACGGTCGCGTCGTCCTGGGACGACTCGGGTGCGAGCACGTAGACGAGGTCGAAGATCTTCAGGACGTTGATGGTCAGGGTGACCAGGACCACGACGAGCACCGGCCGGACCAGCGGCACGGTCACGTGCCGGAAGGTCTGCCACTCGCTCGCGCCGTCCATCCGGGCCGCTTCGAGTGCTTCCCGTGGCAGGGCGGCCAGCCCGGCCGACACCAGCACCATGGCGAAGCCGGCCCAGATCCAGATGTACGCCCCGATGACGGCGGGAGTGATGAGTGAAGGCCCGAGCCAGGTGACGCCGTTGAACGGCTCGGTGAAGTTGTCGGCGGGCAGCCGGATGACGTATGGGCCGGAGGTGAGTTCGGGGAACGCGAACCGCCCGGCGGCGTCGGTCCGGGTGGTGGCGACCACCCTGCCCCCGTCGGCCACCGCCTCGACGGTCATCTGGGGCAACCCCACCTCGCCGGGATCGACAATCCCCGCCTGGCCGCCGCCGCCGCGGGTGAAGTCGAGCCACACCACCCCCTGCAGTCCGGGGCCGCCGGTGGGTGCCGTCGCGGGCTTGGCATCGGTCGGGATCCGGTCCGGCGGCAGACCCACGAGGGCGAGGTGGACGGGTTCACCCGGGTTCGCCGGCCCCCTGGACTCGAAGCCGCCGTTCACCGGCGCCAGCTCGCCCTGCTCTCGGGCATCCACGCCGTGGTAGCGCGACGGGGACTCGAAGGCGTCGTGCACCGACACCGCGACCGCGTTGAGCACGCCGCGGTCCGGGTTCTCGTCGTAGACCAGCCGGAAGGTGACGCCGGCGGCCAGGAACGAGATGGCCATCGGCATGAACAGGACTGCCTTGAGCACGGCCGACCGGCGCAGCCGCTCGGTCAACACCGCGAAGATCAGCCCAAGGGTGGTGGCCACGGCAGGCGCCACGATCACCCAGACGAGGTTGTTCAGGATGGCTCGCCGGGTGTTCGGCGAGGTGAACATGGTGACGTAGTTGTCGAGGCCGACGAACCTCGATCCGTCACCGCTGCGAAAGCTGAGCCACAGCGTGTAGACGATGGGATAGCAGACCAGCACCAGCAGCAGCACCAGGGCGGGGCCGAGGAAGAGCGCGACCATCAGGCGGGTCTCCCGCGACCGTCGCCGGGCCGCGGTCCCGGCGGTGGTCCGTGGGCCGTCGGGGGCGTCCCGGTGGCCCGGGCCGCCGGCGGCGTGCCGTGAGCCGCCGGGGCCATCGGCCACGCTCGCCCGGCCGATCGTTGTTCGGGCAGGCGACGGACTGATGCCCTGGGCCGGGTCGGGCGTGATCGTCATCAGTTGCCTCCGAAGTCCTTCTTCGCGGCGGCCTCGAGCTGCTGGGCCAACGCCTCAGGGGCGATCGGCTTGGCCAGGAAGTCCTGCAGCAGCACCCACAGGTGGGCGCTGGTCCCACCGCCGAACGTCTGCGGCGTGAGGTCCGACAGGTCGAAGCGCAGCGATTCGGCCTTCACCACCGCTTCGGCGAGTTCCCGGGTGGTGTCGTCCGCGTACGTCGCGACGTCCAGTCCTGAGTTCGCCGAGATGAACCCGCCCTTGGCCGCCATGATCTTCGCCGCCTCGGGCGAGGCGAGGAAGGCCATCAGTGCGTTCGCCTCCGGCGTGTCCTTGAAGGCGACCGCCTGGTCGCCCGCCGTCACCACCGCCGGCTTCGAGCCGTCGATTGACGGCCAGTTGAAGAACTTCGCGGACTCGCCGACCTTCAACTCACCCAGCTTGTTGATCTCTGAGGCGACGAAGTCACCCTCGAACAGCATCGCTCCCTTCGGCGACTTGCCGAACACGTCGGCGATCGCCTGCGTGAAGGCGGTCTGCGTCGGGTTGCCGGCCAGGAAGCGCGGCGTACGCCAGTAGTCGGCCAGCAGGGTCAGCGTCTTGACCACGCTGGGATCGGTCCAGGGGATCTCGTGCCTGGCCAGCTTGTCGTACATTTCCGGGCCGGCGACCCGGAGGTAGGTGTTCTCGAACCAGTCGGTCAGCACCCACCCGTCGCCACCGGCGGCCACCATGGGCGTCACCCCGGAGTCGGCGAGCGCGGCGGAGACCGTCTTCAGCTCGTCCCAGGTCTTCGGCGGCTGCACCCCGGCGTCGGCGAAGCTGTCGACCCGGTACCAGATCACCGACTTGTTGGCCACCTTGAAGTAGACGCCGTAGAGCTGCCCGTTCACGGTGCCCAGTTCCTGCCAGGCCGAGCTGTAGTTGGCCTTGATCGCGGCGGCCGCGTCACCGGTCAGCGGCTTGATCGCGCCCCGCTTCACGAACTCGGCCACGACCCCGGGCTGCGAGATCAGCGCCACATCCGGCGGCGAACCCCCGGCGATCCGGCTGTTGAGCAGCACCGGCAGATCGTTGCCACCGGAGGTGTACTTCACCGTCGCGCCGGTCTTCGCGGCGAAGGCGTCCAGCACCGCCTGGAAGTTCGCCTGCTCGGCACCGGACCACGTGGCCGCCACCTCGACCGTCTTGCCGGCAAGGTTCGCGTCCGGCGCGCCGGACGTCGGGCCGGCATCGCCACCGCACCCTGCGGCGGTGGCAAGAACCGCCGTCGCCACGGCGAGCGGCACCCATCGTCGTATCATGGACCCTCCTGAATCTGGTCTGCGGATCGGGACTGGACCGGAGCGGGCGACGACCCGCCGCCCGCCCCGCGTTCGGAGTCGAGGGGGCGGGGGGGGGGGGACTACCCCCCGCGGCCGGCGGCCGACCCCCCCCCCCCCAAGGGCAGAGGGGGGGGCGCGCCCGCCGCCCCGGTGTGGGCCGCGCCCGGGGTTGTGGGGCCACACCCCCGGGGCGCCACGGGCGACGGACGCCGGCCCAGGTTCCGGATTGGCGGTCGGCCCGCCCTCATCCGTCCCCATCCGGGTCGGCGCCTATCGATCGCATCCGATCGACCGATCGGTGATTGCGCCGAGTCTTCAACACCACCGCGTTTCCCGGAAGTCAACTGGGTGCTACGTGACGGGACCGACGAACACCTCACAAGATCAACTTGTCGGATCCGGTCCCGACTCGCCGGTAACTCTTCGCCGGCCCGCTCTGAACTGGTGAAACACCGTCCGGATCGGCGCGCCGTCCCAAATTCCGGTAGCACCAGGTCGGTGAACGAACCGTCACGGTGTTGAGATTGGACGCCGCTGCTATGTCTGCCCTGTTACGGCGACACTTCTTCCCGACGAAAGAGTCGCATCGAAGTGAGCCAACCGCCGTCCGGAACCGTGCACCTGTTGAGGTTGACCGGCGTGACAGGAGGACAGCGTGGAGGACCTGGCGGGGTACACGGTCGCCGTCCTGTCGGAGCGTCGTCGACACGACCTCGCCACCCTGCTGGAGGCCACCTCGGCACGGACGATCAACGTCCAGGCGGTCCGCTCGGTGGCCCAACCGGTGGCGGAGGCCGTTGCCGTCGCCACCCGCTCCTGCGTCACCGGACCGGTGCACGAGGTCATCGTGTCGTCGGGCCTGGGCCTGCGGGCCTGGCTGCGCGTGGTCCAGCAGACCGGCCACCTCGACGCGCTCATCGACCGGCTGACGCACGCCCGCCTGCTGGCCCGCGACGGACACGCCGCCGACACGCTGCGGGATCTCGGCCTGAGCCAGATATGGGCAACCGCCTCCACGACCACCGAAGACCTGTTCCGCTATCTCCTCGCCCAGCCGATGATCGGCCGCCGGGTGGTGGCGCAGATCGAGTCGGAGCCACACCGGGAGTACTGCGAGGCCCTACGCCGCAACGGGGCGACCGTGGTCGAGGTCGTCACGAACCGGTTTCTCCCGCCGCTGCGGGTCGACATCCTGCGCCGGCTGTGCGGAGTCATCATCCGGCGGCAGGTCGACGCCGTCGCGCTGACCGGGGCGACCGCCACCGAGAACCTGCTTCGCCAGGCCGAGGCCGACGGCGTACTCGGCGAGGTGCTCAACGCGCTGACCGCCGACATCGTGCCCGCCTGTCTGGGTCACCTGGCGGCGGAGCCACTGCGGGCGTTCGGCCTCAGCGCGTACGTGGCAAACAGTCCCGCCCTGCCGGACCTGGTCAAGGTCCTGGCGAACCAACTCCCGGGACGGTCGCTCCAGCTCGACGTGCAGGGCCACCGGGTGGAGATCCGCAGCCAGGCGATGGTGATCGGCCACCAGGTGATTCCGGTCCAGCCCGGCCCGATCTCGGTGCTACGGGCGCTGGCCCGCCGTCCCGGCCGGGTGCTGTCCCCGGCCGAGATCCGGGCAGCCGCGCCGAGCTGGGCCGACGTCGACGACCACGCCGTCGAGATGGCGGTGTCGCGGCTGCGGCGAGCCTTCGACCACACCCCGCTGGACGGCGTCGACCTGATCCAGACCGTGATGAAGCGTGGCTACCGGCTGGGGGCCTGACCGCCCACCGACAGCTCCGGCGCTCCGGCATCGAACGGCTGATTCGGCAGAACCCGGGCGCTGTCCGTCACGGCCCCGGTCGGTCCCGTCGAGGGGCGGTGGTCACCGGAACCGTCGGTGCCTGCTCGCGCATGACGTAGAGGCCCCTCTCGACGTCCACGAGCAGGGTGCCGTGTGGACCGTAGATGACCGCCGTAACGTCGTAGCGGTACTGGTGGAACGTCCGCTTCGCCTCCATGTTGCGCTCGTTGACCTCGCTCATCTCGGCCGCGTGGGCTTCGCCCTCCTCGCGACCGACACCGAGGCCGTCGCCGTTCCAGCCGAGCTTCTTGATGCTGCCGGCGGGAGCGCCACCCTGCGGACCGAACGAGAACTCCCAGCCCGAGGACGAGTCGCCCTTGTTGATCGGGCCCGCCTCGTTCTGCTGGTATCGGCGGGCCTTCTGCTCGAAGGCCAGCGGTCGGCCATCCGTGTCGACATAGATCTCCGCCCGCCGGATGTTCAGCCCGAGAGTGATGGCGATGCCCGGAACCTGGTAGCGGTGTTCGAGCAGCGGCTCGAGGCGAGATCGCAGCATCATCTCGGACGCGTGGTGCGCCATCAAGCGGTCGAAATCGCTGCCATCGTGCACGCCAGGCACTCTCCAAACGCCGTCGGTGCTCAGGTCCAGGCCCTGACGCAGCCGCGGTGGTTGGGTGGTCAACGCCGCCCAGCGTTCGAATTCCCGGGCCGCCCGGTTCAGCCGCCACGGATGGACGTTGCGGTCATTGACCAGGTCGTTGTTCAACCGAGGCGGGATGGGGCCGGACTCCACCCATCGAGGTACCGGCCGGCCGGCGCCGGTCAGGGCCGGGGCCGGGGCCGGACCCAGCCCCTGCCAACTTCCCGGCCGTTCGGCCGTCGGCCGGGTCAGGTATCGCGGCACGATGAGCCGGACGTCCCCGGCGACCTGGATCTGCTCCTGCCAGCCGATCCCGGGCAGGTTGTCCCAGAGGTCGCGGACCGAGCGTTCCAGGTTCGGCTGCCAGAGGCCGGCGAGCCAGGCGCCACCGAACAGCACGTTGCGCACCGAGTCGAGCACGTACGTGGCCACCTGGGGCAACTCCGTGGTCAGCGTCATGTCGATGGTGAAGTCCAACGGGTACTCGACCTCGTGCGACTTCTTGGGTCCGGTCCGGAAGATGTCCTTGGACTCGGACTGCGTGCCGCGTTCACTGGACTCCGCGCTCTCCCGCCCGTAGTCACCATGCCCACCGAGGACGCTGCCCTCGTCGTTCCACGCGCCCCGGCCGGAGAGGTTGACGAGCCCTCCCCACGACGATCCGTAGGTCTGGGTATTGGACTGGGCTTCGTGCGTCTCCCCCCGCAGGGTGAGGCTGACCTGCTCCCGCGGGCGGTCGCTCGACTGCGCGGCCGACGGGGTGGCGCTGACCCGCACCCACAGGTACTGCGTGGTGTGGTAGGGCGTGGGCACCGGGAACCAGCCGTACACGCCCTGGCCGGACAGCGGAAGGTACTGCGGCTCCAGGTTACGGGAGGAGAATCGCTTCACCAGCGCGCGCCGCAGGTGGTCGGGGATATCCTCGCCGGAGGCGAACAGGCCACGCTGCCGCAGCCGCTGCAGGATCGTGTCCAGCACGGCGTTGGCCCGCAGCCGCTCGGGGTGCCCCACTGCGGGCAACAGCTCAGGGTCGATGATCTCGCGTGACGGCGCCGGGTCGGACGCTTGGGTCCGGGGACGGTACAGCCCCAGGTCCTCGGCCGCACGATCGGTCACCAGGAGATCCACCGCGTCGTCGGCGTCCAGGTGGACGGGAGCGGTGGCTGTGGTCTCGCCGCCCCTGGTACGCAGGGCGGTGACCTCGAAGACGACCCGGCCGTGATAGGCGTGGACGACGTCGTTGTAGGTGGCCCGGGTGATGTCGATGGCGCCGTAGTCCCTGCCGTCCGAGCCGCCGAACGACACCCCACCCTCGACGTACAGGCCGCCGCCGGCACGGCCGCGCTCGTGGGCCTTGTCCGGGCCGCCGCTGTCCGGGCCGTCCTTCTTCGCGGTCGTCGCGTGGTTGAGGTACTGGCCCCCGACGCCGGCCTTGCCGCCGAGGCTGAGCTCGTTGCTCGTCCCGGCGGCATGACTGATCGCCGACTGCCGGTACTGCTCGAGTTCGACACCGTCCGCGCTGTCGATGCCGTCGCTGCTGTACTGGTACGTCAGGCCCGCCGCGAAGAACCGCTCCCGGATCCGGACGGCCTGCTGGTACCCGTCGTGGGCGGGCAGTCGCAGCTCCCACCCGTGCTCCTCGACCGCCTCCGGGAACCCGCCGGCCAGTTCCGAGCCGGCACCGAGATCGAAGATCGCGTCGGGCCAGTTCATCGGCTCGGCGAACCACTCGTCGGGCAGGCCGTTTACCTGCTGGTACAGCCGCGCCGCGGTGGCGGGCAGCTCGGGCACGTACCGGAAGGCCGCGTACAGGCCGGCGCTGCCCTGGACGTCCAACGGCAGGTGCGGCGGTCGGCCGGCGGGCGCCCACGCGGAGTCGGGTCGCGGGTTCGCGCGGGTCACGCCCGCGCCGTCGAGCTGCGCCGCCGTGACGGCCCGCTCCTCACCGGTGCGCGGATCACGCGGCACGTGCTCGACCGGCACCGCGATGTGGGTCGCCACCTCGGCGCCGTGTTCCGCGCCGACCAACCAGGTCTCGCGGGGTCCCCAGCCGCTCTCCGTCTGCTCACGGATCACGACCTCGAACGCCGTACGGTAGCGATGGTCGACGACGTCGCCGACGGTCTCGGTCCGGCGGTACTCCTGCACCACCTGGCTGAGCTCGTGCTCCTTGGACCGTGCGTGCTCCGCAGCGACGCCGAACCGGGGGAAGAACACCCTCCCCTGGTGTTCCGTCCCGCTCTCCGGCGTCTGCCCGTTCCGGTCGGACTGCTCGACGGTGCCCACCGGGTTCGACACCCGAGCGCCCAACCGGCCGCTGACGCTGCCCTCGGTCGACCGGGAGGCCGACGTGGTGGCTCCGGTCAACGCCCGGGCGTTGACGGTCATCGGGTACTCCGGACTGTCCAGCAGTTCCCGCCGGTGCTCGGTCACCAGGATCTGGTACCGCCCGCCGCCGACCCGCACGGTGAGCTTCTTCCCGGCCTGCGTCCGCGTCGGATCGGCCTCCATCGCGGCCCGACCCACCTTCGCCAGGACGGTGCGGCGCGCCACGGCGCCGATGTCGGCGCGCCCCGACTTCTGTCGCAGCACCGACTCCACCAGGTCGGCGACCTGTTCCGACCCGGGCATGTTCGCCGCGATCCCCAGACCCTGGCCGCGCCGCATCGCCAGCGCCAGCGGCTCGCGGGGGGCCGGGCCGGCGGGAGGCACGTAGGGCTGCCGCGCCTGCGGTGCCCCGGGCAGCGGCGGCGACAACCGGACGGCGATCTCGCCCGCCGGTGCCGGAGCCGGTGCCGGGGTCGCGGCTACCGGCGTGATCACCGCCCGTGGCCGCCCCGTGCCCGGCCCGCCGAACTCCGGGGTGAAGACCGTCCCGAAGACGCTGCGCTCGAACTGCTGGGCCTCGCTCACCGGCACGCCCAGCTCCGCGACCACCCGCCGGGTCACCGGTGCCACCGGGGAATCGCCGTGCGTGGTCACCGTGAGGTCGAACACCACCCCGTAACGAGCCTGGTCCGCCTTGCGGTTCAGCACCGTGTGGTTCAGGGCCTTGCCGCCCACCTCCAGCGCGGACTCGCGTTCGGACTCGCCGCCGAAGCCGAACGAGAAGGCACCGGCCGTCTTCTCGGCGGCTTCCTCCCGGCCACCCGGGTCGGCCGCCGCGTGGGTCAGTCCGAGGACCACCGCGTCCACGTCGAGGCCGGCGCCGCTCGTGTCCGACACCTCCTCGCCGGAGGTCGCGATCACCCCGAGGTCGTCCCGTACCGTGACACCCTCGGTGATCCCCACCAGCTGCAACTCCCGCATGACCGCCTTCGTGTCGACGTAGCCGCGGAACCTGCCGACCGTGAGCCGCTCATCGATCGTGTCCGTCATGTCCCCGTTCGACAGCACCCAGCGACTACGGTTACGGGTCGTCCGCTCGTTGAGCAGTTGGCGGGTGACCTTCGCGGCGACGCCCGCCGCGGTGTCGGCCGGCAGGGTGGCCGTCAGTGCCTGGTGCCAGCCGGTCACGAGTGGGGTCAGGTCGATCGCGTTGAGCACGTCCCGGGCCTGCGACGTCGACCGTGCCGGTGGCCCGGGCGGCGACGGCGCGAGCGGGGCCGCCGGGTTCGGCGCGGCGCTGCCGTCGGTGTACAGGGTGGGCAGGGAGATGTCGAGGAGGCCGGTCCCGGCCGGCACCGACGGCCGTCCCCACTCGACGCCGTTCACGAAGACCTGGAGGGACACCCCGCCGGTGAACGACGTCGACTGGGTCACGAACATCTTCCGGCCCCAGATGACCCGGGTTTCCTGGGACATCGCGTGTTGGCGATCGCCCTTGATCGACAGCGTGGGGATGCCCGCGATCAACCTGGACGCACGCCCGGTCGAGATGTCGAAGGTCTCCTCCAGCCCGCCGTCGGACTCCCGTCCACTGGACACGGACGTGTCGTTGCCGACCTTGGTCGACCCAAAGGAGACTCCGAACACCCGGGGGCCGCCGGCATTCCCGGCGGGCGCCGGTCGCGCCTCGTGCGGCACGGGACGGATCCACACCAGCCGGCCGCCCGCACTGAGCGTCTCCCCGGAGAACAGCGCCTGCTCCCAGCGCTCACGGTGTTCCTCGACGGCACTGGAGTCCGCCGGATCCGGCGCCGTCAGCAGCGTCTGCAGCGCCGCCGACACCCGCGCGCGGATGGCTGCCTCCTGGGTGGCGGTGCCCAGATCCAGCCGGTCGGTCGTGCCCATCTCGATGTCGTCGGCTGCCCCGGTCGGCCACCCGGACGGCAGGTCGTCCATCAACTGCGCGACGGTCTCCGTCACCTGCTGCGGCGTCAGGTGCCGCACCGCCGAGACGCTCAGCTCACCGAGGGCACCGGCGGCGAAGTACCACGGCGTCGCCGGCTCGACGTCCCGGGCCGTTCCCGTGGCCCCGGTCCGGGCCGCGTCGGCCCGGTCCCGCTCCCCGACCGCACGCTCCCAGGCCGTACGCGCGTCGGCCGCCGCATTCCGGGCACGGTCGAGCCGCCCCTGGTCGCGTGCGACGTTCCGCTCCAGCCGGGTCCGATCCGCCGTACGCGCCGCCGCGTCGACCGCGTCCCTCAGCTCGGCCTGACGCCACGTCTCCGACTGCCGCTCCGCGTTGTCGGCGTCCCGCCGCTCCGCCTCGACCCGCTCACGTTCAGCCTCGACCGCCCGCAGGTCGGCCCGCTGCCGCTCGTCCTCCTGCCGTCGCGCGTCCTCGTCCGCCCGCACCCGTTCGGCCTCCCGCCGGTCCTCCGCCCACCGCCGCTGCGCCTGCTCGGCCAACTGGTCGTCGGCGCGCTGCTCGTCCTGCCGGATCTTCGCCGCCTCCGCGGCCAGCTCGCGCTCCCGGGTGCGCCGTTGCGCTGCCGCGGCGGCCGCGCGCCGATGCTGCTCCCGCTCCGCCGCCAGGTGCTCCTGCCCGGGGTCCTGATCCGCCAGCTGTCGCTGCGCCTCATCCGCCGCGGCCCGTGTCTCCCGCTCCTGGCGCCGTTGCTCCTGCCGGTCAGCCTCTGCCTGCGCGGCATCGCGTACCGCGTTCCGGACCGCCAGCGCCCGCTGTACGCCCTGCCACGTGTCCCACCGCGCCTGCTCGTCCTTCCGGGCCTGTTCGCGTGCCGCCGCCCGCTCGCGTGCCTCCTGACCCGCCACCAGACGCTGCGCCGCCCGGGTGGCTGCCTCCTGCCGGGCCACCTCCCGCTCGCCGGCCCGCTGGGCCGCGCGCTGCTCGGCAGCCACCCGGGCCGCGTCCCGCTGCCGGATCCGCTCCGCCGCGCGGTCCGCCGCCGCCGCCCCGCCGGCCTGCAACGCCTGGAGGCCGTCCGTCCACTGTCGTACCGTCGTCCGCCAGTCCGCCTCCCGGGTGGCGACGTCCCGCTCCAGCGCCTGCCGCCTCCGGTCAGCCACCCGCACGGCCCGCTCCAGCAACTGGTGCCCGCGCCGTTCCGCTGTTCCGCGCTGCCGTTCCAGCTCAGCAACCCGGTCCTGGGCCCTGGTGAGCCGCTCCCACGCCGTACGCTCCGCCGCTTGCGCCGCGTCACCGCTGGCCGGCGTCTGATCGGCGTTGGCCGACGTCTGCGCGGCGGGGGCCGGCGGCACGACCGCGCGGGCCTCGACCTCACGCGCCACGGCATCCCGCGCCGAGGACAGCTCGCTCCGCGCTGCAGCGAGGTAGCTCTCGACGGCAGCGGTCGTGCCCCGGATGCCGGCCAGTTCCCGGGTCAGCCGTTCGGCCTCCGGCGTGTTCCCGGCCGGCGTCGCCTCCACGTCGCCACCCTCGACAACACTGGCCGCCGCCGTGGGTGACGCGGGGGCGATTCCCCCGCCGGCACCGGCCAGGTCCCACTCGGCCGGGACCGTCGCAGTCGCGTCGTCTCCCGCCGTCGAGGGCGCCCGCGGAACACCCACCCCATCCGTCGTCGCCACGAACCGCACCCGACCAGGTCGGGCGGGCCCCCGGGCCAGCCCACCCCGCTGACCGTCCAGGAACACCACGTTCCCGTCATCGGTCCGCATCACGTTGACCGCGTGTGAGATCCGGTCGCCCTCATCCGTCACCACCACCACTCCACGGGCCCCCGGATCCGCGGCTTTCATCGCCTCCGCCACCGCGGCGTAGTCGGCCGCCTCCACCAACGGCCGACCCGCGTACCGCTTCAGCCACGCCACCGGCAGATGCGCCTCCGGCGGCACCTGGTGCCGAACCCCGTCCGCCAACGACATGTCGGTGCCGATCGCCGCCAACACACAGTTCGTCGCGAACTGCTTCCCCCGGTCCCGGTACGGGTTCACCCCACCCAGCCACGGGAACCAATCCGACACCTCGGCGGGCGACATGTCACTCGGCAACAACACGTCTTCTGCCGCTCGGCCGGCACTGCGCTGACTCGGTAGCAGCACATCCCCGCGTCCCGCCTCACCAGCCACATCCGGTGGGGATGGCTGCTGGTGTGGCGGGGTCGATGTGGACGGAACCGGTGCTGCCCCGTCCGTGTGGTGTTCGAGGGTCGACTGGTCGGTCGGCACGTCGGGTGTGGTGGGGGTGAGCACGATGTACCAGATGTCGTCCGGTCGGGCGCCCTGGCCGGCCCGGCCCTTGGCCCAGGTGCCGAGCATCTGCATGCTGCCGGTGTGGATCTGGTTGCGGGCGGGTTCGTACCAGTGCAGTTGCGAGGTGGGCAGGACCACCCCGGCGGCGGCCGTGGACCCGGCCACGGCCAGCACCCGGGCGCCCGGGCGTTGGTCGGCCGGCAGTTCACGGGTCGGTCGGCTCACGGTGAACCCGAGCCCGGGGACGGCGTCCAGCATGTCGGCGAGCATGTCGGCGCGGTGCTGCGGGATGTACGCCAGCCAGGCGGCGGCCACGGCGTCGGGGCGGCCGGTCTCCAACGGTCCGGCCGGCGGCGTGCTGGTGGGCTCCGGCCAGGCCCTGGTGTCCAGGCCATGGGCCAAGGCTCGTAGGCCGGCGGCGTCGACCGGCGGGACGGCCTGGGTGACCCACCGGTGGGCCAGGTACCCCTGGTGTCGGTTCAGGTTCTCCACCAGGCCGGTCACCGCCGTGGCGAAGTCCTGCCGCGACTCGATCTCCGCCTCGTGCAGGATCTCCAGCCGGGAGTTCACGTCGGGCCGGTGCCGGTGGGCGGCCAGGTCGTCCTGGACGCGCTGCGGCAGCCGCCGCACGGCGTCGTCGAGGGTCTCCGGGCGGCCGGTGATGTCCAGCCGCACTACCTCTCCACCCGGGTAGGCGAGGTACGGCGACTCGGCGGGGGTGCCGCCGCCGACCCGCAGTTCGACCGGAACCGCCAGGGTCGCGGCGAGGTCCCGGGCGAGCTGTACCCGGTCCAGTTCGTGTACGGCGGTCTCGTCCGCCGGGGCGGTCGCGGCGTTGTCGGCCTGCCGGGTCGGGTCGGTGCTCAGCACCACGCGCGCCGGGACCGTGCCGCCGTGCTCGGCGCGTACCGCGCGCTCCAGTTCCGGGACGACGGACCGACCGTGGCCGGAACGGGCGATCTCGGCCAGCGCCGCGTCCACGTCCACGACCGGGGTGCTGCGCGGAACCGGCGGGACCGGCAACGCCATCGCGTCCACCTGTTGTTGCGCCGCGTCCCGGGCGGCCTCGCGGGTCGTCCTGGCCTCGTCGAGCATCCGTACCGTGTTGGTGTGCGCCTGCGCCGAGACATCGCGGGCCCGGAATTCCTCGCTCGCGGTCTCGACCTGCCGGCGCAGATCCGGCAGCTCCGCGCGGACCCGGTCGAGATCCTGTCCGGCGTCCCGGAGGTCGCCGGTGGCCTTCTCCAGCGCCGTCCGGGCCGTGTCCAGCTCCCGCTGCGCCTGGAGAAGCTCTACCTGGGCAGCGGCCAGCCGTGGCTCGTCCTGACTGGTGGCGAGGTCGTCGACCGCCTGCCGGGCCGCTGACTCCAGCTCGATCCGCTGGGCCACTTCCGCTTCGAGTTCCGGCATCGCCCGGTTGAGGTGGTCGATGTTCTCCGCGAGCCGGGCACGTTCGCCTTCGGCCGCGGTGACGGCGTTCCTGGCGGCGTCGAGCGACGCCGCCGCGGCGTCCCGAGCATCCTGCGCGATCTGTTCGTTCCGGCGCGCCTGGCCGAGGTCGTCGATGGTGCGCTGGAGTTCCTGGGTGGCCTGCTGGAGGCGCTCCCGCGTCACCTGCCGCACCCGGGCCACCTCGGCGTCCGAAGCGTCCGAAGCGTCCGGGGCCGGATCGGGATCCGGTGCCGTGGTGAACAGCCGGTCGGCGAGGTGACGCAGTGCCGGCCCACGGGTGCCGGTGGCGGTGTCAGCGAGGTGGCGGATCGTCGCGGCCCACTGTTGCCGCTGCGGCGCGGAGAGGGTCTGACGCGCGTCCTGCACCACCGTGGTGACGGCGGCATCGGGAACGTTCAGGCCGGCGAGCGCGTCGGCGGTCAGGCGCAGGATCGCCGCGTCCACGGCGTCGACCGGACCGTCGAGGGTGGCCGCCAGGTAGCCGAGGGCCGACACGGCGGCCGGGTCGGCCACGTCCGGCCGGGCCAGCAGGTTGGTCAGCAACTCCTGCCGCCCGGTCGGCGCCCCTGGCAGCGGGGCCGGGGTCCCGGCCGCTGCCGGCGTCGGTGGGGTGGGGCCGAGCAGGTACCGGTATCCGTCGTCGAGGTGGCCGTAGCGGGCCAGGGTGAGCAGGGCGTCCCGGGCGGCGAGGTCGACGTCGTGGGGCAGCCCCGCCCGGCGGATCTGAAGGGCGCTGTGTGCCCGGTCGGAGAGCAGGTCCGTACGGTGGTCGTCGAGGAAGGCACGGGAGTCGTGCCAGTCGCCGATGGCGAGCCACGGGTCGAGGGAGGCGGTGGCCGGGGGCGTCGGATGGTGCACGACGTGGGCGGGCGGTAGTGGGGTGTCCGCCGTCCCGGTCCAGGTGACGGCCGGTGCGGGTAGTGCTGGGATCAGGTCGGTGGGGGTGGAGGCGTCCCGCCACGCGTGGGCCAGGTCGGTCGCGGTCGTCCCGGACGCGGTCACCGCGGCGGCGACCCGGCTGGCGTCGTCCGGGGTCAGGTCGCCGAGCAGCTTGGCGACGTCGTGGTAG
Organism: Micromonospora sp. NPDC052213; assembly: GCF_040679695.1. Taxonomy (NCBI): domain Bacteria; kingdom Bacillati; phylum Actinomycetota; class Actinomycetes; order Micromonosporales; family Micromonosporaceae; genus Micromonospora; species Micromonospora sp. NPDC052213. The sequence continues at coordinate 50,214 of NZ_JBFAVI010000017.1, read as the reverse complement.
CGCATCCGTTCGATGACGTCGAGCGCGTCGCGTAGCGTCGCCGCGTCCCGGCCGGCTGCCGTGGGCAGCTCGGTCAGGGTTTGCAGGGTGTCCGGCCAGTTCTGTGGGGGGTTGATGGTCCACGCGGCGGAGGCGATGGCCCGGAAGGTGCCCAGTGCGCCGACGGCCGGGTCGAGGATGTCGGCCACGGCCCGCAGGATGCCCGCGTCGGAGACGGCCTCCCGTTCCGGCTCGGGCCGGGTGACCCGGGGGTCGGCGTCGACGAGGTCGGCCAGCGCCCGCAGCCCGGCCGGGGCGGTCGGGTCGGTGGGTGTCACCGCGGCCACCGCGTCGGCGAGCACGCGGTGGCGGGCCGCCGCGTCGGCGGCGTCGAGGTAGTCGAAGGCGGCGGTCAGTTGTCCGGCACGGATCGCGTCGAGCAGCGCACGATGCCGGTCGAGGACCGCATTCCCGGACGGTGCCGGGGTCGTGTCGGGTTGGGCCGGCGGGGCGGCCGGTGGTGTCTGGCGGGCCTGCTGCTGGTCTCGGGTCAGCCGTGCCGCGGTCGGGTCGGCGCGCAGCGCCGGGAGGTTGGCTTCCGCGAACTGTCGGGACGCCGCCCAGTTGCCGTCGTGGAGCAGCCAGCTCGTCAGCGCGTCGGGCTCGACCAGGGTGACGGCCTGCGCCCCGGCGAGTACGTCCCGGAACTGCTGGGCGTCGAGGGTCCGCTCGGCCGTCCCGAGGGCGAACGGGTCGTAGAGCCGGTAGGTGCCGTCGGCGTCGACACGTACCGCGGCGGCGCCCTGGGGGCGGGTGATCCACAGTCGGGTGCCGGGGCGCAGCGTGTCCGGCGCCTGGGGCAGCGGCCCGGTGGTGGTCCATCCCGGCGGCAGGACGGGGGCCAGCAGCCGCCGCGCCTGACCGGCCCGGGTCCCGGCGGTGTCGGTGTCGTCCCGGGCGGTGTGGACGGCAAGGGGGTTCGCGGGTCTGGCGGGCAGGCCCTCGGTGATCCACTCACGGGCCCGGTCGTCGGCGTCGGCGCGGGCCTCGGGGATGTGCGTCTCCAGCTCCGGGCCCAGCTCCGCGGCGGCGTCCATCTGCACCGGGGTACGGCCCAGCAGCTCGTGGTAGAGGGCCATCTGCCGTCGCAGGCGGATCCCGGCCGCGTCGGCCCGCAGCTTCAGGTCACGGTCCAGGTCGAAGATCACCTCGGGGGCCGTGACCGGGGCGAACGTGCCGTCCGGGCGCTCCCGCAGTTCGACGATCCAGCCCTGCGGGTCGATCCGGTACCGGCTGGCCGCGCCCTGGTCGTCGGTGACGGTCAGGTCGAGGTGGGTCTTCAGCTCGAACGCCACCACCCGGGCCACGGTGCGCGGGTCCTGGGCGAGCAGCTCCACCTCCTCGGGTGGGGTGACCGACGCGGAGCCCGGCGGTAGCACCGCCTGTACCCGCTCGACGATCTGGGGGATCCGCTCGGCGAACTGCCGCACGTCGGTGGCGGGCAGCACGGCGCCGACCGCGAGCTTGCCGACCCGGTTCCTCCAGGCGGTCAGCTCGGCAAGGCCGGCGGCGGCCTGCTGCACGGGGTTGAGCCGCTGGAGGTGGCCCACCGCCCAGTCCAGCACCACCTCGTACCGGAGGCGGGTCTGCTCGGCGGCGCTGGCGGTGAGCCGGAGCGGGCTGACCGGGTCGTAGTGGTTGCCGAGCTGGTCACGGATCAGCAGAGCCACGTGCTGGGGCGCCTGGTCGGGGTCGAAGGTGCCGGCGTCGATGACCCGGCCGGCCACCGGGGCGGCGGCCATGCCCGCCGGGGTGGCGCGTTGCAGCAGGCCCTCCAGGCCGATCGTGGGCGCGTCGGCCGCCGGTGCGGGCCAGTCGTCCGGGTCGTTCGCCTTCCAGTCGTACCGTTCGGAGAGCGCGCGCTGGAGCTCGTGTACCTCGTCGGCGAACATCTCGTAGAACCCGTCGCCGCTGATCCAACCGGTGCCGGGGGCGTCGTCGGCCTCGAACCGCGCCGGCTCGATCGGCGCCAGGCCGGCGTCGCGGTCGAACACGCTGTGCCGGTGCGGGACCGCGACGAAACGGGCCTGGGTGCGCAGCCGGACCAGGTACGTCACTCCCTGCATCTTGAGGTGGTTCTCGAGCCGCTTGGTGTCGTCGAAGGTGGCGCTGTGGCTGGCCGGCGCCGTCCGGTTCGCGCCGGTGGAGATCCGGCCGCCGACCGCCTTGTCCTCCTGCACGCCGATGTTCGTCGTGGCGATCGGCGCGCCATAGGACATCTCCGCGTCGAGGTTGGGCCGCCACCGGCTGCGCGACTGGGTGGCCGAGGTGGTGAACGCGAACTTGGCGTACCGGCCGGTGCCGGTGGTGGCGAGCTCGCTGATGATCTCCAGCGAGTGCAGCTTGACGTACATCCGCATGGCGACCCGGTTGTTGGACGAGCCGGCGACGAAGAGGTGCGAGCCGAGCAGGTATCCGCCATCGTCCAGCCCTTCCGAGAGGTGGTTGTCGACGTTGAGCCGGGACAGCAGGCCGTCGAGCGCCACGCTGCCCCGGTACAGCGGGGCGTTGGCCTGCGGGCCGAGCACGTTGCCCATGAGGTGCCGGGCGGCCGGGTAGAGGTCGTCGAGCAGGGCGCCGCTGACGTAGGCGTCGCCGGGCAGCGACGGCAGCGCGCGCAGGTCCAGCTGCGGCGACCGGGGGACGGGGGTGGCCTCGGCCAGCCCTCGGGGCACCTTGAAGTCGATCCGCCCCTCGTAGTGACGGGTCAGCACCGGCTCCACCGGCGCGAGGGAGATCCAGTCGGCGAAACCGGCGGGCGCGCGGTGCAACGCCCAGTCCGCCGCGTTGTTCAGACCCGTCATCACGTGGTTCACCAGGTAGCTCGGCTGCCAGCCGTGCATCTGCACCCGGCTGAGCTCCATGGTCAGGCCGATGTCGTCTTCGGCTTCGTAGTTCCCCGTCCAGTCGTAGACGGTGCGTTCCCGGACGACCTGCGCGGCGCCCTTGACGCCGCGCCCTCCCCCCGGCGCGAACGACAGCGACCCGGCGGTGGACACCGGGACGCCGTCAACCGAGAAGCCGAACCGGGCCGGCGTCAGGTTCCAGCCCAGCGCCTGTCCGATGATGCGAGCGGTGGCGCCGTAGGCGTGCTCGTAGTTCTCGATGCCGTAGTCGGCCCTCCAACCGGTGTACCGCGGCCGGCCGCCCAGCGTGCCCGAGACCTTCAGCTTGAACATCCGGGCCGCCACCGGGTTGCGCTGGTCGACCAGGTAGAACGTCACGCCGTTGTAGCGGTGCAGCATGTCGGCGAACACGATGTTGGCGCGCTGGCCGGCGAGCGTGGACTGGAGCGTTTCGAGGCCGCCGGGCAGCGCGCCGACCACCGACTCGTCGGGCGAGACCATCAGCACGCCCCAGCTGTTCCCCGCCCCCGGCCAGTTGTCGTGGCTGGCCCCGAGCAGCCCGGGCCGGCCGGCGTCCACCAGTTCCCGAACGGCGTCCAGCACGGTCGTGGTGGGGCGCGGCCCGCCGTCCGCCGGGGCCGGCCCGGTGAACAGCACCAGCTCGTCGACGCCCGCGTGGCCCAGCGTCCGGTCACCGGTCCGGGTCAGGTAGGGCGGCAGGGTCAACGCGCTGAACGGGTTGACGTCCGGGTCCAGGGTGATCCCGAATTCGGTGGCGAACCGCTCGCGGCGGCGCGGGTCGAGCACCGCGCCGCGCTGCGCCAGGTCCACGTGCCGGTCGGCGAGCGTCAGCGCCCACGTCTGGACCCGGTGCTGGATCAGGTACGCGCCGAGGTCGGGCAGACCGCCGGCCACGCGGTCGGCCAGCTCGCCACGCCACCGGCTGAGCACCCCCGCCACGGTGTTGCCGCTGAGCACCAACTCACCGCGGGACCACCGGCCCATCGCGTCGACCAGCTGCACATCGCTGACCGGCAGTTCCCCGGCCGCGTACTGCGCCAGGGCCTCCGCCTCCGGCAGGATGAACAGCATCGTGCGGCCCCGCAGGTCGGCGCCGGGTGGCACGTTGACCCGGCTGACGACGAACCCGACCTGCGTACGGACGCCGGCACGGACGTTGGCGTCGAATTCCGCCTCGAAGGCGTACCCCCGGCCGAAGGCCAGTTTGAGCATCTCCAGGCCGCCGACGCGCTTGGTCTCCGCCGACTCGCTCTCGCTGACCCGCACGCCCGCCGACTCGCCGAAGCCGACGTTCAGCGGGCCGAACTTGCGCTCGAGGCCGATGTTGGGCAGGTTGAACGCCTTCGCGAACGACCGGTTGGCGACGTTGACGGTCTCGGCCAGGTACAGCTCGATCAGACCGGTGACGTACTGGTCCGGGGTGGCGCCGACGAACCGCGCCCCCCGGATCCGGGGCACCTTCACCGAGAGCGCGGCGTTGGTGTTCGCCCAGAAGCCGGGCTCGACCAGGGTGGTCGCGCCGTACTGGCCGAGCACGGCCTCCTTGAACCGCGCCTGGAAGGTGACGTGGTTGGTCAGGCTGGCCACCGGCCCGGTCATCGGCCGGCCGGCCAGGGTCAGGTCCCGCGGCAACTGGTTCTGCGCCGCGGCGCGCAGGCCGTGCGCGTCGACGAAGTACACGATGCCCTGGTGGAGCGCCGACGGTGCGACGTCGCCGGGGGCCACCTCGCTGAAGGTGGCCGGGTCGGTGTTGAACTTCAGCAGCGCGGCGTGCACGTTGGCGGGGATCAGCGCCGGCGAGACGATCGGGGCGTCCCGGTCGCTGATCCGGACCACGTAGCCCAGGTCGTACGGCGCGTTGACGAACATCACCCGGCCGCCGTACTCCTTCAGCTCCGGCCGGTTGACCACCCGGGTCACCCGCTCGGCGGCACCGACGTTGCGGCTCACCGACCCGCCGAGGAGTCCGACGGACCGGACATCCTTGACGCTCGGCGGCAGCGCGGTGTTCACCCCGCCCTCCACCGACCAGCCCTGGTTGCCGCTCGCGCCCTGGCCGGCGATGCCGAGCGACATCCCGAGGGTGACCGTGCTCACCTCGTCGCTGAGCCGTTCGAAGTGCACCGAGTTGCCGTCCGCGTCCACGTCCGCGGTGATGCGGGGGATCGCGAAGACGGTCACCTCGGCGGTACGCATCACCCCGTTGCGCCAACTGTGCAGGGTGAACGACATGCCCGCCTCCGGGGCGGGCGCGGCCGGGTCGTCGACGAGCGCGGCGCCGTCCTGGACGAGCGAGTCGAAATGCGACTCCAGGCCGTCGCCGCTCACCATCTTGTTGAACAGGTCCAGATTGTCGATCGCGGCGTCGGTGTCGCGGTGGACGACCTCGTCGTAGGCGTCCCGCACCCCGTCGACCACCCGACCCAGCAGCGGCCGTTCCTCGATGGGCGTACCGGGATCCGGGGTCGCCGGCCGGGTCTGCTCCCCGTGCGCCCACGGCCGGTCCCCGTCCGCCGGAAGGAACCCCTCACCGGCCAGCACCTGCATGAGACCGGCCCGGAGCCGCCGCACCGCCGGCTTGTCGATCCTCGGCAGGGCCTGACCCAGCAGACCCCGCCCCTGGATGACGTGCCGGGGCAGCAGGTTGCCGCCGGTGTCCTCCGGGTGCACGCCGGTGTTGCGCAACCGCGGCCGCCACTGGTCGTGCGGCACCGCCCGCGGTCGTCCGCCTGCCGGCACCACCGCCAGGGCACCGTCCGCCAGACCGGGGACGGGATCGGGGGCGAAGGCGTCCGCGTCGACGCTGAACCCGTGGTCGAAGGCGTCCGGCTCGGACATCCGGAGCACCGCCGACCCGTTCACCACCGGCGTCGGATGCGGCCACTCGCGCGGCCGGCGGGAGGTGGCCACCTCGGCGTGGAACTCGAACGGCACCTCGTGGCCGACCGTCTGACCGGTGTACCGGCCGACCACGACGTTCAGCGACGCCACCGTGACGCCACCACCGTCGTTGCTGGTCCAGCTCATCCCCGCACGGGCGGAGAGACCGAGCTTGGCGTTCTCCTTGTACACCCGTGGATCGTCGAGACGCCTGGCCAAGGGCAGGTCCACCGCGCCACCGAGGGACAGCCCGGCGGACTGCCCGAGGGTGAACTCGCCGCCCTGCCCCACGATGCCGGTACGCACCTGCTCGATGTGGGCCTTGTCGCTGCTGGCGCCCACCCGCGTGGAGCCGCCGCCGAGGCCCACCTGCACGGAGCCGCCGAGACGACGGGCGTACACCCGGATGCTGGCCGCCGCGTGCCCGTCATCGTGCAAGGTGAACGCGTAGCCCCGGGTCAGCGCGCCGGCGTCGCCATCCGTCTCCGGCGTACGCCGGTTGTTCACCGCCTCGTCGAAGTGCGTCTCCAGGTTCCACAGCTTGCGCTGCAACTCGTTGCGCATCGGGCTTTCGATGGACATGTCGAAGCCGTCGACGCGCAGCCGGTCGATGATTTGGTCGTACAGCTCGTTCAGACCGGCGATGTTGCTGGCGGAGAAAAGCTCCGGCACCCGCGTCAGGTTGTCCCGCAGGTGCTCGGGCAGGTCGGCGACCACCTGCTCGCCGGCGTTCTCCAGCAGGTGGTCGGGGATCGCCACCACCAGCCGGGCGGCCTCCTGCCCGTCCGGCGGCTCCGGCACCTCCACCGCCTGCCACGGCTGCCCGTCGCCGCGTGCCTCGATCAACCACCCCGGCTCGTACGAGTAGAACGTCGAATCCGCGCGGGTGTCGAGCACCCGGCCCTTCTCCGCGTCGATCAGGTAGGCGGACTTCTGGTCGACCTTGTTGAGGGTGGCGTTGAAGCGGGGCCCCCAGTGGGTCATCGGGCCGAGCGGCACGTCGACGTTGAAGTCACCCCGCAACCGCATCGCCCGCGTGGTGGTGCCGTCGGACTGGCTGTGCGCACCGGTCTGGAAGACACCCTGGGTGAACTGGTTGGCGTGGAAACGGCCGTCCTCGCTCGTCCGGCCCTCGGTGTCGTCCAGCGACGGACCGGGCGCCTCCGTGTCGAACGAGCCGGCCGGGTTCGACACCAGCTGCGGGTCCTCCGGCCGCAGGCGGGCCCGCACCTCGATGCCGCCCAGCGTGAACAGGTGCCCGTCTTCGGAGACCACCTGCGGGTAGTTGTTGAGCAGCCGCTCACGCAACTGTTCCCACTCGTTGTCCCGCACGGTGACGCCCCGGCGGGCCACCTCCGCGCGCAGTCCCTGCTCGATACGGTCGACGTCCGGCAGGTTGGCCTTGGGATCGCCGAGCGCCAGCGCCCGCCGGTCCGGGGTAGCCGGTCGCGCCGGAGCCGACGCGGACGACCCGCCGGGATCGGGTGCGGCCGGTCCGGCGCTGGCCGCGTTGCCGAAGACCCGGACGTCCCGGTCGGCCTCCGGAACACCGGACAGCAGCCGGGCGACCGTGTCGGCCACCTCGCGCGGGATGGGACCGCCCCGGGACTGGACCAGCACGGCCACCCCGCTCGCGGGGGCCGCCAGGGCGTCGGGGGAGAGCGTGTTCGGGCTGGTGCCGTTCTGCGCGAACAGGACGACCCCGGTCTGTTCCCGGACCGTCCAACCCCGGTACACCTCGTACCCGTCGGTGGCAGCCGATCGCAGGCCCAGCGGCCCCGGCTGCCGGGGCGGTGCCGGACGCAGCGGCACCCGCCAGGCGTGCGCGGCGGCCGGGAAGGTCTCCTGCCCCCGGGCGTCGACCGGGACCAGCTCGTCGGCACCGGCCGGCTGCCGGCCCACCACGGATACCGGCAGCACCAGTTCCAGCCGCCCGCCGAACCGTTCCCGCAACACCTCCGCCACCCGGGCAGCGTCCACCGCACCGGACGGCGTGCCCGAAGTACCGGCGGCCGGTGGCGCGACGAACACCTGGAGCGGGCCGGCGTTCGAGGGAAGCCCCCGACGGACGGCCTCCACGACGGCGACCGGGTCGCCGACCGACTCGTCCACCACCAGCCGGGGCCGGTCCGGGCTGGTCAGGTCGGTCCAGTTCAGGGTCGTGGCACCGGCCGGCGGCCGTGGACCGGCGTGGGCGAGCACCCCACCCGAGACGTGGCTCAACTGGACGCCGGCCGGCAGGCCGGACACCTCCGACGGGACGAGAGTACGCCGGTCCAGCCCCATCCCGGAGGTGATCAGGTTCGTCGGCGCCGCAGCGGGCATGCCCCCGAAGATCCGACCGACCCGGTGACCCACCTCGACCGGCAGCGCAGTCGCTTTCCAGCCCAGGAAGACCACCGGCTCGGCCAGCCAGCCACCGGTGTCCGGCAGCAACCGCCGCGCCCCGTCCAGCTCGGACTCCGGCCCGATCCACAGGTGGCTACCGCCGTCCCAGACCACCCAGCCGTCGCCGAGCCCGTACACGCCGGGCGACTGCTCGGGCAGGCCGTACGGGGCGGGCCGGCGCGGTGCGCCGGTGACCTCGGGCAGGAAGAGGTACCGCTCGGGCCGCCCGCTGAAGAAGGTCACCTCGCCGTTGGCGTCCAGCGGCACGATCTGCGGGCTGGGCGTCGGCCGGTCCCGCAGGGCCGACCGGGGCACCGACAGCATGGCCGAGGACTGCGGCCCCAGCGCCTGCGCGGTGACCTCCAGCGCCCGGGCCACGCTGACCGGCTGGTCCTGCGGCCAGTGCAGGACGGCCATGGTGGCGTCCTGCGCCCGCAACCCGGCCAGCGCGGCGCCGAGACGGTCCGGGTCGAGCACCGAGGAGTGCAGCAGGATGGCCGGGCCGGGGCCGGTCGGGGGCAACACCCGCGAGCTGATCGGGCCGGGCACGACGTCCGTGTCGTGCAGCAGCACGCCGCCCACCGCGCGCTGGAGCCGCAGGTCGTCCGGCAGCCCTTCGGCCATCAGGACCAGCGGCGCGTCCGGGGACGCGGCCAGCGGGACGACCTGCTGTTGACCGTCGTCGGCGGCCGTGGCCGGTGGTTGCGGGGTCGGCGCGACCTGCTGCGGGGGTACGGCCGACGGCTCGACCGCCGCAGGGGTTTCCGGCACGAGCGCGTCCCTTGCCAGCAGGTCCGACTCGACCGGTTCGACACCCCCCGTCGGCTCCCAGTCCGTGGGTAGCGCCGGTGTGTTCAGATCCAGCGCGTCTAGATCCGGGTCCGGGTCTTGGAATCCCTGATCAACAAACGCGGGGCCGCTGCCAGGCGCATCGTCCATCTCCGCTGGGTCGGACGGCTGCCAGGGGGAGCCGGACGGCTCGGGGGACGTGGCGTCCGCCTGCATCGCCTGGGACGGGCCGCGTGGCGGGGTGGTGGAGGCGAGCAGGATGGCGCTGGGGTCGATGCTGGTCGTGGTGGTCGGCTGCGGGTGTGCGGTGGTGCGGTCGGGAAGAAGGTCGGCGATCGTGGTGGGTCGCCCGGTGCTGTCGAACGCGGCGAGCCGGGTGCTCGATGCGAACAGGTGCCGGAGCCACGGGTCGCGTACCGGATCGGTCGGTTCGGGTCGGTCCTCGGCGCCGGGCACCAGGCCGTCGCGCACCTTGATGGTCGGCGGTCCGGATGGTTGTGGCTGGCTGTGGAGGGCGAACACGTGTTGTGGTTCGTTGGGTGGTGCGACCCTGACCACGACCATCGATCCCGGTGCCGCTCGCAGCGCGGCGAGTACGTCCTCCGGGGCGACTCCGTCGGGGTGGGCGACCTGCTCGGGTGTCGCGTCGAGGATGTCCAGGAGCTGCGGCCAGCCGGTGGTGGGTGCGAGTCGGCCGTCGGGTCCGATGATCCGGTCGTCGAGGACCGCCCGGTTTCCGGGCCGTCCGTACGCGGTGGTGTAGGCGTCGAGGGTGGCCTGCACGCACCACCACCACGGGTCGCGGCTGTTGTCGGGGCCCACCGGTGTCTGCTCGACCCAGTCGGCGACCCGCCGCGCGGACTCGGCCGCCGCGACGGGCTGCCCGGTCGCCGCGACCGCCGGCTCCGGTGCCGTGCTGGCCGGCTCGCGGCGTCCGCCCGGGTCATCACCGACCGGCTCGTCCAGCGAGGACACGTTGCTGAACGAATCCCTGCCGCCGAAATCGCGCCCGACCGGGTCGCCGCTGATCAACCCGTCCCGCGAGGAGGCGTCCCTGAACGGGTCCGTGTCGCTGAGTTCGCGCTTGGCCGCTTCACCGTTGTCCGACTCGAGCGACCAGACGCCACTGACCGAATCCCCGTCGACGAAGTCGCGTTTGACCGGGTCACGGCTGATCGGCTCGTCCAGCGAAGAGAGGTCGCTGACCGTCATGCTGTCGTCGCGGCTGGTCGACCCGTCCAGCGAGGAGAGATCACTGACCGTCGTAATGTCGTTGAAGCTGCTGTCGCCGCTGAAGCCGGACGGGTCACTGTCCGACGCCGTGTCGCTGGTGTTGTGGGCGCTCGGCGTGCCGTCGGTGCCGGGGGCAGCGCCACCTGGCACCGTACTGCGGGCACCGGCCGGATCCGGAGTGCCCGGCGCACCCGGCGCGCTGGGCGTGGCCGGCACCCCGGACGTGCCCGGCACGCTGGGCATACCCGACGTGCCCGGCACGCTGGAGGTGGCGGGCGTGGCGCTGCCGGTGGCCTGGGCGAGTACCTGGTGGTATCCGTTGACCCAGTCCTGTCGGAAGGATTCGGCGAGAGCGTCGGCCGGATCGACGACGCCGTACTGGTTGGCCAGGGCGTTGAACTGGGATTCCGCCAGGCTGGTCGCTGCTGCGGGGTGCTGCTCCGGGGTCACCGGCACCGTCGGCACATCGGGGCGCCGGTTTGCCGGGGTGTCCGTGCTGGCTGGGGTGGTGTCCGGTCCGGTGGTGTCGGGGATGACCGCGGCCGTGAAACGGGCGGGCAGGTCGGTGACCACCTGCCGGACCACGTCCGCCACGGCGTTGACCTGCGCGGCGCCCGGACTGGCCACCGCAGCCGAAGGCACGGTGAGTGGTGCGGTGGGTAGTGGGGTGGTGCCGAGGATCGCGTCGAGGCTCCGGTCCACGTGGACCCGTACCTCACGCGCGACCGCGGCACGCACGGCGTCCGATGGCACCGCCGCCGCCCCGGCGGCCCCCGGCACGCCAGCGCCGCCCGGCAGGCCCGGGGCCCCAGGCGTACCGACGGTCGTCGGCAGGGTGGCGCCGCCTGGCACGCCAGCGGCCCCCGGCACGTGAGCGACCCCTGGCAGGACCACGCCGCCTGGCAGGGGGGCGGGCGTCGGTGTGCCGGCGGTCAGGTACTGGTCGATGTGGTGCTGGGCGGCCAGGTGCACGGCCGCGCGCAACGCCTGCCGGTCGAACTCGGCCGGCAGCGCGGCGACGACCTGCTCCGGCCGAACCACCGCCGGGATCTGCCCGCCCGCCGGGATCTGCCCCGCGAGGGCTTCGGTGATGTGGGCGACGGCCTGGTCCCGGACACCGAACAGGTACCGCTCGGTGAGCGCGGTGGCGGGTAGGCCGATCTGGGACAGGAAGGCGGGGACGGTCGGGTCGTTCTGCCGGGCGTCGGCCCACTCGGTGAAGACCTGCTCGACCGGCACGGGAAGCGCGGCCAGGAACTGCCGCGCCTGCCCCGTCCCGGCGAGCAGCCCACCGTACTGGTCCACCAGTTCCCGCTGGAACCGCTGCCACTGCTCCACCACCGGCGCGCCGGCGACCGCGACCCACTCCGGCACCGGTGCCACCGGCACCGTCGGCGCAGCCGGCACGGGCAGGTTCGGCACGGACCACGACGGCACCGGCAGGTCCGGCGCCGACCACGCCGGTACGGGCGGCACCGGTTCAGGCGCCGCAGGTGCCGGTGGCGACAGCGACGGTGCCGACACCAGCGGGACGGGCACCGGGGCCGGCCCGCCGGAGCCCGCACCCGCCGGATCGTCGACCTCCGGCTGATACGTGGACGGGTCCGGAGTGACCGGAGCGACCGGCTTGCCGTCGGCGGTGAAACCGGTGCCACCGGGCATGTTCCACCGGGGCCGGGTCGGATTGAACCCCAAACCGACAGCCACGCGACGCGCAGCGGCCCCGGCCCCGGACGCGCCCAGCTCACCCGACCCCGACAACGCCCCGGAAATCGCGGCCATACCGAGACCACTGGGGTCGTAGGTCCCGTCGACCATGTAGCTGGCGGCGATGTCGCCGACCACCTCCAGGCCGATTTCCGACACCGGCACCATCCACAGACGGGTCAACAGGTCACGCGTGGCATCCGACACCCCGAACTTCGCCAGACCACCACCCACGACCCCGGCGAACCGGCCCATCGCCGGCCCGGCCGCCGTGGTGACACCCGCCACCGCCAACCCGTACAGCGCCTGCTTGCCGACCTGCGCCCAGTCGATCCCCGGCATCAGACCATCAGCCAGCATGCTGATCTGCGCCAACAGCGACGACCCCGGCATGAACAACATCTGGATCGCCGTGCTGCTCGCCGCCGACCGCACCATCGACGACCGCAGGATCGTCTGAATGATCGTCCGGGTCTTCACGATGTGCGCCGCCGCCTCCACCGGCAGGAAGAACGCCATCGCGAACGCGACCGCCAGCTCGGTCATCATGAAGATGAACATGACCAGCGCCTGACGATCCGTCAGCTCCATCTGGTTGAGGAAGCCCCGCATCGCCTGGGCCGCGTTCACCTTCAGATCGGCGACCCGGTCCAGCAACTCCACGAACGGAGCGGTCTGCGCCACGAACCGGTCGTAGACCTCGCCCTCCCCCGCCGCCCGAACCGCCTTGATCGCCTGGATCAGCTCCGGAACCAACAGGGTCCGCACCCGATCCGCCAGCACCTCCAGCGCGTTCAGGTCGTACGCCAACACCGGCAGATTCGACCGGTGCAACCGCATCCCGGTGAAATTTTCCAACGCCCGCTTCGACGACTCACTGAGCCCCACGGAAGGAACGGCGACCTCACCCATCGCCAACGCCCCCTCCCGCCCCCGATCAGGGGCACTCAGTGCACATCACTCAGCGGCGCCGACCACCGCCCCAGCCCTCGGCCATCTCGTCTCCGCGGATCAACCCCGCGTGCCACCGCTCATGTCCGGGACCATTTCGTTGATGGTGGCCTCGGTGTTCTCCCCGACACGGAAAACGTGGTTCAACTTCTCGCCCTGGAATCCGGCCGCGTCGGCCAACTTGGCGTACGCCATGAGCACGATGCCCGCGATCAATTGCTGCACGGCCGCGCGGGCCTGCAGGCTCAGTTCGTCGTCCGCGGGGACGCCGGCCGCCCACCGGCACTCGGCGATCTGGCGCACCGGGTCCACCGTGCCGATCAGGTGGTCCTTGAACTGGAGCACCGCCGGCACATTCCGGAGCAGGATATCCCCGTGGTGCTCGATCCGTTGCCCACTCATGACGCCGCCGGCCCGGTCCGCCGGTCGGCACCGCCGGAAACCATGCTGGCGATGCCCTCGACAAGTTCCTCGATGCTCCCGGCCGACTGCGCGGCGTCGTCGAGGCCGGTGAGGTGACGCGTCAGCTCGGCGGTGCTGGCCATCGTCTTGCGCTGGGCCTTCTCGCGGGCGGTACGTGCCGTCGTCACGATCAGGTCGGCCAGCTCGGCTGGCGCGAGTCGCCGGTAGGCGTCCCCGTTGAAAGTGATCCGGGTCAGCTCGCCGTGGCCACCCACGGTCACCGACAGCAGCTTCTTCTTGTCCTCCACGGTGGTCTGCGCCCGGGCCACGCGCCGGCGTACCCGTTCGGCCGCCTCGTCGATGTCCTTCAGGGCCGCACGCATCTCGGCCAACAGTTCCTCGTCGCCCAACATGCTCATCCCGACTACCTCCTCTTCTTTCCACGGCTGATCTGCGGCACCGGGTTCACATCGGTGCAACAGTCTTCAACGGCCGGTGCCAGCAGTGTCAACGGCCCCGGTAGCGGCGGCGTTCGTCCTGACTGCCGGGACGCTCGTCGATCGGCATGCCGAACTCGTCCTCCTCGACCCGGGTGTCCCGACCGCGCCGGCCGATCACCGCGGGCGCACAGTCGGGGTCGGTGCCCCAGACCTTCTCGTCCTCCTTCAGCCAGGTGCTGCGCTGGCGGTCACGGTCCTGCCCTTGCTGGGGTGCGCCACCCATGCCCGGCATCATCGGGGGCATGAACGGCATCCCACCGCCCGGCATACCGCCCACGCCGGGCTGCGGGAGACCAGGACCGGCACCCGGACCTGTATTCAGGTTGGTCCCGACCGGGCCTCCGACGGGCACCCCCAGCTTGTCCGGGTTCAGCGCCCCGGACGAGCCGGATACGCCCGGCACCGCCGACAGGCCCCCGGTGCCGACCTGCACCCCGGGAACGTGCGGGAAGCTGGCCGAGCCGGGTCTCGTGACGTCGCCGAGTGCCGGAGGGGTGGTGATGCTCCCGGTCATGCCCGGCTTCGGTGACACGTTCTTACCGTCGACCGTGGTCGGGAACGCATTCCGGTCTATTGGTGCCGACGGCCCGGTGTCGGGCCACGGCAACCTGCCCGCGTCCAGGCCCGGCACGGATCCACCCCCGCCGGAACTCCCCGACGGGTTGGGCGGCAGCCCGAGTTTCGCCCGCTCTTCCGGCGACAGCGGGACATCGTCCAGCAGGCCGCCGCGTTGCAGCGCGTCGAGCTGATCCGGATTGAGCTGACCGAGATTCGTCGCACCGCCCGGCGACAGACCGTTCTTCCGCAGGTAGTCCGCCTGCTCAGCCGTCAGCGGCGCATCGTCCAGCAGCCCGGCCCCGTCCAGCCTCTGCAACTGGGACGGCGTCAGGTCACCCAACGACTGCGGCCCGTTCAGGCCGAGCTTCGCCCGCTGGTCGTTGGTGAGGGGGGTGTCGTCCAGCAGCCCGCCGCGATCCAACGCGTCGAGCTGATCCGGGCTGAGCTGACCGAGATTCGTCGCACCGCCCGGCGACAGACCGTTCTTCCGCAGGTAGTCAGCCTGCTCAGCCGTCAGCGGCACATCGTCCAGCAGCCCGGCCTTGTCCAGTTGCTCCAACTGGGACGGCGTCAGGTCGCCCAACGACTGCGGCCCGGACGGCTTGCGGTTGAGCCCGAGATTGCTGGTCGGCAGGGAACTGCCCGCGCCACCGCCGGTGAACGGATTCTCCAGGCCACCGCCGGCAGACGGGGTGACCGGTTTGGGGGCCGGAATGGGGGGAAGGCCGCTCGCGCCACCGCCGCCAACCACAGCGTCCAAGCCGCCATTGGCGAACGGATTGCCCGCGCCACCGCCCTCGGACGGCATGCCCGACTTGACCTTCAGGTCGGTGGGAAGGCCGCCGCCGGCGCCACCACCGAACGGATTCTCGGCGCCGCCACCAAAGAAACCATCCAAGCCATTGGCGAACGGATTACCCGCACCACCACCGGCACCCGAGTTGGGCATCAGGCTGGCGGGAAGGTCGCCGCCGGCGCCACCACCGAAGGAACCACCCAGGCCATTGGCGAACGGATTGCCCGCGCCACCGCCCTCGGACGGCATGCCCGACTTGACCTTCAGGTCGGTGGGAAGGCCGCCGCCGGCGCCACCACCGAACGGATTCTCCGCGCCACCGGCAGCAAAGGAACCACCCAAGCCATTGGCGAACGGATTACCCGCACCACCACCACCGGCACCCGAGTTGGGCATCAGGCTGGTGGGGAAGAAGGCACCGCCACCGGTGCCGTTGGCGAACGGGTTACCCAGGCCGCCGCCGTTGGGGAACGGGTTGCCGAAGTTCGCTCCCACGTTCGCGAACGGGTTACCCACGTTGGCAAAGGGATTGCCCACGTTCGCGAACGGGTTACCCACGTTGGCAAAGGGATTGCCCATGTTCGCGAACGGGTTTCCCCAGTTGGCGAAGGGGTTACCCATGTTACCGAACGGGTTGTTGGGGAAGCCGCCGTTGGGCATCCCCACGTCGTTAGGCATCGGATTGGGCGGGACCGGCTTCGGGTCGGTGATGCTCATCGGGTTGCGCGCCTCGGCGAACACCGACACCAACTTCTTCGCCGCGAGCACCGCCGGCTCGAAGGTCTTGAGGGCGTTGTCGGCCCACATCTGGCGCAGATGCTGGTCCAGCTTGTTCCACTCGGGGATGCTGAAGGCGTCGAACGAGTGGTACTTCACCCACGCGGGCGGCGTCCACATGACGGTACCCGCGTCCGAGCCACCGAACTTGGTTCCCTGGCGGTCGAATCCTGCCTGGTCCCCGGTGTCGGCGTACTGCTGACCCAGGTCCCAGGCGTTCGACTGGCCGTCGTGCAGGTCGCCGTACTGGAGCGTGCTCTCGTTGAACATCGTGGCGATGACCCGGTACGGGTGCTGCCAGGTGCCGGCCGGGTGGATCGAGGACCACTTCTCGAAGGTGTCGGCCACCGCCGTGATGAAGTCCCTCATGGCCTGCTCGACCTGGGCCAGCGTGGTGTCCCACTGCTTGGCCTGGGGCATGATGTCGGCGAGGTACTTGTTCGCCTCCTGCACCCGGTGCCGCCAGGCCGATTCGGCGGAGCCCTTGAAGTCGGGGCTCTTGGCGTTCACCGACTTGACCTGATCGGTCAGCTCGCTCGAGATCCCCAGCGCATGGGTGGCCAGGTTGGCCAGGATCTCGCGGACCGACCCGATCGAGTCCGGATCGAACGCTTTGTTCGGCCCGGCCACCTTGGGCAGGTCCGCGATCATCCGCTCCCACGCGTTGCCGAGCGAGACGACCGGGTTGCCGTCGGCGTTGGTCGAGTTTCCCGGGTCGGTGGAGTTGCCCTTCTGCCCCTGGGTGTCGTCCCTGCTGGTCACGCCCACCCACACCGTCACCCGGGTGATGTGCTTGGTCGCCCCGCTCTGCTTCCATCGGTAGAAGGTGACCGCGTCCTTGTTGTACTCCGGCATCCAACTGCCGGTGTGCTTGAGCGTGCTCGTCTGGGTGATCAGCCAGTAACCGGGCCCCTTGATGCTCCGCGGTCGGAAGTTGTCGTTGATGGAAGCCTTTTCCCCGCCCTCTCCACCGCCGAGCACCAGCCCCAGAATGCTCGCCAGGGCATCCTCGAACGTCGCGGTGTTCGCCATGACTAACCCCCGGCTTTGGGCATGAAGTACTCGAACTGCTCGGCGCTCAGCGTGCTCGTCTGCTCGACGGCGTCGGAGTCGGCCAGCAGGAACTTGATGCCGTGCTCCAGGTTGTTGAGCTCGACCCGCGCGCCCTTGAGCCGGTTGGCCAGGCCGGCCCGGACGACGTCGATCGCCCCCGTCAGGTCCTCCGCCTCGGTGAAGCCCTTCCCGCCGAGGCGCAGCTTGAACTGCTTGGTGATGTCGACAGTCGAATCCGGCAGGGAGCCGTACGGGTAGACCTTGCCGTACATGAGATCGATCTCGTCGACCTGCTTGGTGTAGGTGCCGTGCAGCTTCCGCAGGTAGCTCTCGTTGATGACGATGTTCTTCATCGTGTGTTCCTCTCGGATGGAGACGGGCCAGCGGGACTCGGCTGTCCGTACCCGGCCGGGGTCGAGGTCCGGGCGAGTCCGTGGACAGCGGTGGGTCAGACGCGCTGGTCCACCCGGCGGTGCGGCGGAGCAGCGCGCCTGACCCGGTATCGGCTCGGCGGAACTGCCGTCCCGACCTCGTGCGAGGTCAGGTTCGGCGGGGTACTAGCTGAAGATGGCCGCGCCCCGGTTGTCGCCGTGCTGGTAGTTGACGTTGATCTCCTGAAGGCGCTGCTGCCCCAGGGCCAGGGCCGCCCTCATCTCCTGCTGGCCCTGGTTCCACAGCGCCTGGGCGGCCTTGTATGCCTCCGGCGCCTGACCGTTATTGGCCGCGGTGAACCTCGCCACCGAGGTCTGGAGGTTCGCCAGCGACTGGTCGAGCTCGCGGGTCTCCCTGGCCATCTCGTCGGCGACGGCCTGAACCGCAGCGGGATTAATGCTGTAGTTGGCCATTCTCGGCCTCCTTGTCGTTCGTCGGTCCGGGTTCCACAGGTGAGGGTTCGGCGGTCAGCCGACGGCCCAGCCGCCGGCCCGCATCGCGCTGTCGTCTTCGGTCGTGGTGGTCAGTTGCGCGTACTGCTGCATGTTCTGGTTGAGCATGTCCAGGCCCGCCTGGACCTTCTGGAAGCCGTTCAGCCACTGCTGGACGGCCTGGAGGAACCGCGGCGCGGCCGAGTCGCTCTGCCACTGGGCGGACAGGTTGCTGCTGGCGGCCGTGACGGCCTGCTGGCTGTTCTTGGCCTCGGCCTGCGCCTGGCCGAACGCCATGACCATGCCCTTGATGGTCGCCTCATCGGCGACAATTCCCTGCCGGTTGACTGGCATGACTCTCCTTGTCTTCTATCGGTCGTGTTGTTGCGATAGGTGGGACATGTGCTCGCGGCCTGTCGCGTCCGTCCGAGGGGCGGGCCACGGCGGCGGGACGTTCGGGTACCCCGCGGCCTCACCTCCCTTCCGGCCGGACCAGTGCCGGCCCGGGGGGCAGCATGGCGACCAGTGGGGTGGGCATGACCACCGCCTGGTCGAGGGAGTAGCCCAGGGTGGTGACGTCGCCGCCCATGATCGGGTAGGCGATCCCCCGCTCGTTGACCAGCAGGCCCTGCTGCCGCCACCGGTCGGTCTCGGCGTCGGCCGGGGGCATCAGCAGCGCTCCCCCGCCCGACGGCACCCGCACCGTCACTGCGGTCTTCCCGCCGCTGCCGCCGGTCGGCATGCCGGTCCCGCTGACCAGGACGACCGTGGGTTTCTCGTCGGCCCGGCCCGCGTACTCCACGCAGACCACGGCGTCCTCGGGCATGGACGGTGGCACTGGTGGGGTGGCCGGCAGCGTGGTCAGCGGGCGCACCGGGCTGCGCTGACCGGCGGCGGCCAGATCGGCCGGGGTGATGGCGGTCTCCCTGGCCCCGCCCGGCGTGGCCCGCTGCAACCGGTACTCGGTCTCGGTCAGCGGGGCCAGCCCGTCGGTGGTCATCAGGTAGTGGTTGACCGTGCCGTTGCCCAGGTCCACGCCGAACATCTGGCCGATCGACGTCGGCCGGCCGGCCACCCTCGGCCCGGCGCCGCCGGCCCGGGCCACCTTCGGTGGGCCGACCGTGCCGCCCAACGGGATCGACTCCAGCCAGGCGGTCGCCACCGGTACGGGAGCGAGCAGCCCCAGCCCCAGCACGTCGGCCATCCACGGCTGGGGAAGGAGCAGCCGTCGCCCGCCCCACAGCAGGTAGGTCTTGCCGCCCGCGGTGACCGGCAGCGCATGCCCGTCGCCGAGCGGATCGGGGGCCGCCGGCACGTCGACGTCGAGCACGATCCGGCCGGTGTCCCGGCTACAGGCCCGCCACACGCCCTGGTTGACCCGGTTGGCCGCAGGCAGCACCTGCGGCCCGGCCGGGGTACCCACCGGCGGGCCCTGCGGCACCTTGGCGAGTTTGGACGAGGAGACGGTGACCGGGGTGAGTCGACCGCCGGCCAGCAGGGTGGCCGTCGCCACGTCGTTGACCAGGCGCAGTTGACCGTCGACCAGCACGTACCGCGCGCCGGTCGAGGAGTCCACCACCAGCATCCGCGGCTGCTGCCAACTGGTCGATCCCGATCCCGGCATCAGCGCCCAGATCGCGACCCCGGCCAGCACCAGGATCCCGAGCACGAGACCGGCGAGCGTGCCGGTGCGGTCCCGGCGGGTCGGTGACTCGGCGGTCTCCGGCTCGGCCCGCACCAGCGCACCGGTCACCCGGGTCATCATGTACCGCTGGGCGTCCACCTGGTCACGACGCGACGACATGTCAACCCACCCGCGCCCGGATCACGTCGATCAGGCCGGTGATGACCACGACGGTCGGCCCGAGGGCGGCCACCATCGCGGTGTGCGCCAGGTCGCCCATCCGGCCCCAGATCGGGTTGAACCGCCGGCCGACCGGGATCCGCGCGGCCACCCCGCACGCCACCGCCAAGAGGAGGCAGCAGCCGATGGCCAGTTGGGCGGCGAGCGGACTCCGGTCCGTGGGCGCGGTCAGGCACCAGGCCGCCATGGCCACCAACGCCGGGCCGGCCAGCGCCACCCGGTGCCAGATGCTCGTCATCGGGCGGGTGACCAGGATCTGGGCAACGGCGGCCAGCCAGGCGGCCAGCGGTGCGGCCCAGCCGGGCGAGGTCGCCAGCCACACCATCGCGGCCCCGGAGACCAGTCCGAGCGCCGCGTACAGGGCGGTCATGAACTGGTCGGCGGCGGCGGCCCGGGTGAGCACCCCGGCGGCCGGTTCCGGGTCGATGTCCTTCTGGAGGTCCGCCGGCTCGACGGGCATCTCCGGCAGGGCGAGCCCGGCGAGCTTGAAGGCGGCCGACGGTACCGCCGGGCGCAGCGCCGTGGTGACGACGACCGTGATCGCGGCGATCGTGGTCCAGTCCAGCGTGGCCCTGGTGTGCAGTGCGAACGCGGCGACGACCAGCAGCCATGCCGCCAGCAGGCCGACGGTGACCTGCCGCCAGCCGGTGCGCGGGAAGACGAACGCGGCCACCAGCAACGCGGCGACGGTGCCGGCGGTGGCACCCAAGAAGATCAACCGGGGTACGGAGGCACCGGCGACCGCCTCCAGCGCGGCGACCACCGTACCGACCACACTGGCGGCCCCCAGGATGCCGGCCGTGGCCCGGTCGGCCAGCTTGCGCACCACCGCGAAGCCCGCGACGAAGCACATCACCGCCATCGCCGCGAGCAGCACCGGGTTCCGGGACTCGGCCGGCCACATCCGCGCGGCGGCCAGCCAGGCGGTCAGCCAGGCGGCCAAGAGCAACAGGGCGGTGATCCGCGTGGTCTGCGGACGCCACAGCCCGGACCGCTTGCGGATGCCGGCCGAGACGCCGTCGACCAGGTCGTCGTAGGCCAGCGGCGGGATCTGGTCGGTACGCGGGCGTAGGTGCACGACCTCGCCGTCGAGCAGGTCGAGATCGCCGACGGTGCGCGACTCGTCGAAGGCCGGCCCACCCAGCCGCTGGACGATCCAGCCGCTGTGCTCCAGCCCGCGATCGGCGAGGTCCGGTCCCAGCGCGCTCAGCAGGGCCGGCATCATGTCGGCCAACGGGATGTGGGTGGGCAGACTCACGTCGACCTGGCTGGTCGGTCCGACGACCAGCAGCCGGCAGAGTTCCCCGCGCTCGGCGCTCATATCCCGAACACGTGTGCACGGTCACGGGAGTTCACAAGTTTTTCGTCCGCGCCGATTGCTGCCTGCGGGCGGCGGGCAGCAGTCGGGCCGGGACCGTGCGCTCGCCGAGGAACCAGTACTCCCGGCCGGCGGCCTGCGCTCCGGCTCCGTCAGCATCGCCGGAGTGGGCACCGGAACCGAACCAGGTGGCCGGTGTCGCGGTGCGGTCCAGCAGTGCCTCCGCCTCGGGTGGCAGTACCACCACGTCGAGGGTCTGGTCCTGGTTGCGCCGCCGGTCGGTGACCGACGTGACCGGGCCGAGGTCGGTGGAGAGGTGCCCGAACGCGAGCAGCAGCGCGGTCCACGCGGTGTCCGGCTCGGGCAGTCCACGCACCAGCGGAGCGACCCCGGTGAGGCAGAGGTCCCCGGAGCGCGACAGGTGCTGCCAGCGCAGCAGGTCCACGCAGGCGATCAGGGTCGGCAGCGGGTCCGGGTCGGGGCAGGCGACCGGCGGTTGGCCGTCGACCGGCGGCAGCCAGCTCAGCTCGCTGTGCCCGCGTACCGCCGGCGCCGGCTTGACCAGGTCGGCCGCGCCGATGCCCAGCCGGGCCAGCAGCCAGTGGTGCACCCGCCCGGTACGCATGGCGGTAACCGCCCAGGTCCAGGAGGCCGGCTCCCCGCGCCACCCCGACGCCGCCGCGACCGGCGGGTCGGACCCGGCTCGCGGGTCCGAGGTGGGCGATGGATCCGGCCCGGCCGGCGCGTCCGAGCCAGCCGGCTGGGGGGTGTCGGCGGCGTACACGTCGCGCGGGTCGCGCAGGTAGTTGTACCGCGCGCCCTCCAGCCACAACGCCAGCGCGGGATGCCCCGCCGGGGCCAGGATGACATCGTTGAGGACGATCTCGTCGGTGAGCGCGTGCAGCGTGAACCCGTGCGTCGACGCAGCGACCCGGTCGAACAGCTCCGGCAACCGGGCCGGCCCGTCGGCCTCCGGCGGCCCGTGCCACCGGCCCCGGAACAGCCGGTACCCACCGCCCGGCGGGCTTTCGGCACCCTGACCCGCCGGGCTGTCGGCCGGCTCGTCCGGCGGGAGCGCGACGTCCGGGAGGAAGTGCAGGTCACCGTCGGCGTACAGGCCGCCGAACCGGTGCACCACCTCGACCCGTAGGTGGTCGCTGGCCGCCGCGAAACCCTGCGGCAGCCCCCGGTTCAGCTCCAGGGCGTACGGGCTGTGCAGGGTCATCGGCGCGTTCGCGTGGAACAGCTCGGCCACGCTCACCAGGTGGATGCCGTGGGTGTCGGCCCAGGTCAGCAGGGCGCGTACCGGGGCCAGCGGATCAGGTTGGCCGGCCGGGGCGGGCGGGGTAGCGCGGGCCGCGTCGAAGCGGGCCCGTGGGATGTCCGTCCACAGCACGAAGTCGACCTGGCCGGCGTAGCTGTCGGCCGCCGCGCCGTAGTTGGCCCAGAAGCCGTTCGACTCGGGCAGCGGCCGGCCGAGCCAGACGCCGTGCACCACGTGCGGGATGGCGGTGGTGTCGGGAAGCGGCGGCGTGTGCTCCGGTTGACCCCAGAGTCGGGCGGCCCCGTCGCGCCGGAACGTGCTGACCCGGCCGGCGTCGGCGGCGAGGGCCGCCGGCTCCAGGTCGGCGGCGCTCGGGGCCGGACGCGTCATGCTCACCCGCCGCAACAGCGGCGCGACCAGGTGCGGGGCGAGACGGCGTACGTCGGTGCCGGCGAGGAACGCCGGTGCCGGCGGGAGCCGGCGGGAGCCGAAGACGTCGCCGCCGATCCAGCGGCGGGCCAGGTTCTCCTCGGCCGCCCAGGTGTACAGGGCGGGGTAGGTCATCCGGCGCAGCCAGTCCAGCAGCCCGGTGTCGCAGGGCCAGGCGGTCGGCGCGGCGGACGGTCCGGGCAGGCAGGCCAGGGCCCGCAGCCGCCGCGCCAGTTCCTCAGCCGCCGAATATGCCGAAGCGGACTCGGCGGGCTCGACCGGCTCGGCGGGCCCGACCGCCGCGTAAGCCGCAGCGTGTCCGGCGGGCTCGACCGGCTCGGCGGGCCCGACCGCCGCCACCGGCCTGGCGGTGCGGGCCGGTGGGGTGGGCGTACGGCGCGGGCGGGTGGCGGTGCGGGTCATCGGCCGGCCCCGGTGGGCACCACGGGCGCGGGTACCAGTGCCGTCTGGACCAGCCGTCCGCCGCGCCGGGTGCACAGCAGCGCCCGACCCGGGGGCAACGGGCGCGGCTTGATGTTGCCCAGCAGCGGGCCCTCCGTCGGCGGGCAAGACAGCGCCACGTCCGGAGTGTTCAGTTCCTGGATGCGCCGCAGCAGCGGGTCCATCGACAGTCGCATCGCCCCGGCCGCGGCCCGCGCGACGACCACGTGCAGGCCGATGTCGCCGCCCTGGGGCAGCAACGGGATCAGGTGGGCCAACGGGTTCTCGTGCCCGGCGAGCAGTTCGTAGTCGTCGACCAGGACGTACAGCGCGGGGCCGGACCACCAGTCGCGGGCACGTAGCTGCTCCGGGGTGATGTCGGGGCCGGGAACCCGCGGCCGGAGGCCGGCCAGCGCCTCGGCGGCGGTGTCCCGGGTGCTGTCCGGCGAGACCGAGTAGCCGAGCCGGTACTCGGCCGGTACGTCGTCGAAGAGCTGCCGCCGGTAGTCGACGGCCATGATGCGCGCCTGGGCCGGGGCGTGGCTGGCGACGATCGCGTGGGCGATGAGGCGCAGCAGGTTCGTCTTGCCGCTCTCGGTGTCCCCCAGCACGGTCAGGTGGGGCATCGCCCGGAAGTCGTGCCACACCGGCGCGAGCTGGTCCTCGTCCACACCGAGCGCGATGCGGGCACCCTGCGGCGCCGGCAGCTCGGCCATCGGCAGCGAGGCCGGCAGGGTGCGTACCGCGGCGGCGCGTTCCCCGGTCCAGTTGTCCGCCACCGCGGACACCAGGTGCTCGGTGGCCGCGGCGAGCCCCTCGGCCGACTGGACGCCGTCGATGCGCGGCAGCGCGCCGAGGAAGTGCAGCTTCGCGTCGGTCAGCCCGTGCCCCGGGCGGCGGGGCACCTGGGCCGCCGCGCGCAGGTCGATCCCGGACTCCACCGGGTCGCCCAGGCGCAGTTCGAGGCGCGTTCCGACCTTGTCCCGCATCGACATGTGCAGCTCCGACCAGCGGCCCATGGTGATCATCACGTGCACCCCGTAGTTCAGGCCACGGGCCGCGATGTCCCGGGCCATCTCCTCCGCCGGCTCGAACTCCTGGCGCAGCACGAACCACCCGTCCACGACCAGGAACACGTCGCCGAACCGGTCCTCCGAGATGCGCCCGTCGGCCTGCGCCTGCCGGTAGGCGTCCCGGCCGTGGATGCCCAGCTCCGCGCAGCGCCGTTCCCGCTCGATCAGGATCGAGCGGACCTCGGCCACCGTGCGGCCCACCCGCTCCGGTTCGTGCCGGCCGGCGACCCCGCCGACGTGCGGCAGGCCGGTAAACCCGGTCAGCGAACCGCCGCCGAAGTCGAGGCAGTAGAACTGCACCTCTCGCGGCGAGTGGGTCAGCGCCAGCCCGCACACCAGCGACCGCAGCAGGGTGCTCTTGCCGCTCTGCGGTCCGCCGGCCACGCCCACGTGCCCACCGACCCCGGACAGGTCCACCACGAGCAGGTCGCGCATCTGCTCGAACGGCTTGTCGATCAGACCGACCGGCACCCGCAGGTACCCCTGCTGGCCGGCGTCGATCGGACGCAGCCCGTGCTCGGGGTCGGGCAGCAGCGGCGGCAGCACGTCGTCCAGGGTCGGCGCGTCCTCCAGCGGCGCCATCCACACCTGGTGTGCCGGCGGACCCTGGTCGACCAGCCGGTCCACCAGCGCGTGCAGCACGGTGGTGCCGGTGTCGGTCGACTCGTCCGGCGCCGGCTCCGACGGCGGGCGCGGGGCCGGGACGGCGGGCGCGGCGGCCCCGGCGGTGAACGCGACCACCTGGCTGGCGATCACCTCGCGGTGCAGCCCGGTGCTACGCACCCGGTGCGGGCCGGACACGTACGCGGCCCGGAACCGGGTGATGCTGGTGACGCTGGAGCGCAGGTATCCGTTGCCCGGATCGCCCGGCAGCTCGTACGCGTCGGGTACGCCGATGACCGCCCGCGACTCCATCGCGGAGAAAGTACGCAGCCCGATGCGGTACGACAGGTGGCCCTCCAACTGGTGGATGCGCCCGTCCTCAAGGCGCTGCGAGGCCAGCAGCAGGTGCACCGCGAGCGAACGGCCGAGCCGACCGATCATCACGAACAGCTGGATGAACTCGGGGTTGGCCGCGATCAGCTCGCTGAACTCGTCCACCACCACGAACAGGGTGGGCAGCGGGTCGAGTTCGGCACCCTGGGCGCGGGCCTTCTCGTAGTCGCGCGCCGAGGTGAAGTTCCCGGCGCTGCGCAGCAGTTCCTGCCGGCGTACCAGTTCCCCCTGGAGGGTGGTCTGCATCCGGTCGACCAGCGCGGCCTCGTCGGCCAGGTTGGTGATGAGCGCGGAGACGTGCGGCAGCCGGTCCAGCCCGACGAAGGTGGCCCCGCCCTTGAAGTCCACCAGCACGAAGTTGAGGGTCTCCGAGGAGTGCGTGGCCGCCAGGGCCAGCACCAGGGTGCGCAGCAGCTCGCTCTTGCCCGAGCCGGTGGCGCCGATGAGCATGCCGTGCGGCCCCATCCCGCCCTCGGCGGACTCCTTGATGTCCAGCTCGATCGGGGAGCCGTCGGCGGCCACCCCGATGGGCACCCGCAGCCGGTCGGCGGGCGAGCGGGACTCCCACCGGGCGCGCGGGTCGAAGGTGTCCAGGTCGGGGATGTCGAGCAGGTCGGGCAGGTCGAGGACGGCGCTGAGCCCGCTGGCCGGCTGCTCGCCGGTGACCTTGGTGGCGTGCCGGGCCATGATCCGGGCCAGCGTCCGCAGCCGGGGCAGGTCCAGGTGGTCGGGTGCGGCGAGCCGGGTGCGCACCTCCCGGCCCACATGATCCTTCTCGATCATGTCCACGTCGGTGGCGGACACCTCCAGGTTGAGCACGTTGTCCCCGTCGGCGAGGCCACTGCCGTCGAAGTCGACGAGGACGGCGTTGCGGTACCCGGAGACGGTCAGCCGGGCGCCCGGCGGGATGACGCCGCCGTCGCAGACCACCACGACGAACGGCTCCTCGCGGGAGGGCTGGGCGTCGTCGTCGAACCGGGAGCGGCCCGCGAACTCCCCGCCCAGCAGCCGCTCCACCTCTTCCAGCGTGGTGCCGAACAGGCGTACCGGCCCGGCCACGTCGACGTCGGTGGCGTGCTTGGCGTGCGGCAGCCACTTGGCCCACTCCCACTGCCCGGCCTGCTCGGCGCCGACGCAGAAGGCCAGCCGCAGCTCGTCCGGGGCGTGGAAGGCGGCCAACTGGGCGAGCATGGCGCGCACCATGCCCCGCGCCACGTCCCGGTCGCCACTGATCCGCACGTGCGCGAAGCCGGGCAGGCACAGCGCGACGGGCTGGTCGGGCACGGTCGTGTACGCCTTGATGAACCGGCGCAACGCCTTGGCGCACACCGGTTCCAGGTCCTCCACCGGCTTGGTGTCGAGCGGGGTGATCCGCACCGCGAGCCGCTGGGCACCGGTGCCGACCCGGATCTCGCCGAAGTCCGGATGCGTCGGCCGGCGCTCCCACAGCCGGCTGGTCATCGCCAGCGACCACAGCGACTCCGGGTCGGGGTGCCGCCAGGCCAGCGCGTCCCGCTGTTCCGCCGCGTACTGGCGGACCTGCGCCCTGGTCTGGGACAGGTAGCGGAAGTAGTCGCGCCGGTCGCCGTTGATCTGCTGCTTGCGGTTGCCGCCGGCCATCGTCATCTGGAACACGGCCATGCCCAGCATGCCGCCGCCCATCAGGACCAGCATGACCATGCCCATGGGGCCTCTGAGCGAGTTGCTCATCATCATGAACATGAACCCGCCGGTCATCAGCAGGCTCGGCAGGATCATCCCGAGCGAGCGGAACCCGGCGGGCTGGACCTCCGGGACGACCGGCGGCTCCTGCAGGGTGATCTCGCCGTGCGGCAGCTCGGGTCCGTTGCGGCGGGCCGGCCGCCGGAAAGGTCTGGTGCTCACATTCCCTACACGGCTGCGGGCCGGAAAGGGTTGACCGGGACCGGGATCGATACTGTCCGCACCGCGAGACTGCGGAGACGCCGTCGGCCGGGTGGGGCGGGCCGGGCCCGCGGGCGATCAGAACGACCGCCTCCGCAGGGGGGTTCCCGCCGACCCCGGCCGACCGTACGACCGCAACCTCTCCGGCGTCGCATCCGCGCCGTCCATCGCCGGGAGCACCGGCATGTCCGGCAGCCCGTGCAGGTTGACGTCGACGGCGAAGGGCACCCCGGCCGCTCCCTCCTCCGGGTCACCCGCCGACGCCGGCCGGGTGAGCAGCAGCTTCAGGTCGTCGTGTCCACGGTCACCGGTCCAATACACGTCCTTCGTCGCGATCAACCGCTGGAACTCGTTGCCGCACCGGACGATGGCCCCCGCCTCCACCGAGACGTTCGGCCGCCACACGCCGTCACCCCGGTTGTGTTCGAACCGCAGCCTCCAGCGCCGCCCACTCGCGGACGCCGACGTCCCGACCTCCAGTTCGAGGATCTTCTGGACGTCGCCGGAGAACACCAGCCGCTGCGCGTAGAGGGACTCCTTGCCCACCACCGTGATCCGCCACGTACCGCTCATACTCACTGCCGGCATCTCCAGGCACCTTCTCTCGTCGCTACTGGGTCAGGCGGCCAGGGCTGCCCGTACGTCGGCCGCGTACAGCTGGCGCATGTCGTCGACCGTCGGTGCGGCCGCGCGGCGCAGCCGGTTGGCCTGCTTGGTGATGGTGCGTTCGAGCAGCTGGCGGGCGTACCGGCCGTTGCCGAAGCTCTCGTCACGGGTCAGGCTGTCGAAGTGCTCCGACAGCACCGGGAGGCAGTCGTTGCTGAAGTCGAAGCCGCTGTCGCGGGCCAACGTCTGCACGATGGACACCAGTTCCGAGGCGGTGTACGACTCGAACGGGACCTGCCGGCTGAACCGGGAGGCCAGGCCCACGTTGTTGGCCAGGAACCGGCGCATGTCCCCGGTGTACCCGGCCGCGATCACCACGATGTCGTCCCGATGGTCCTCCATCAGCTTCACCAGCGTGTCGATGGCCTCCCGACCGAAGTCGTTGCCCTGGCCGGCCAGCGCGTACGCCTCGTCGATGAAGAGCACGCCGCCGCGCGCCCGGTTGAACACGTCGGTGGTCTTGACGGCGGTGTGTCCGACGTACTCGCCGACCAGGTCGGCCCGGGACACCTCGACGAGCTGCCCGGTGCGCAGCACACCCATCGCGTTGAGCAGCTGCCCGTACAGTCGGGCCACGCTGGTCTTGCCGGTGCCGGGCGCCCCGGCGAAGACCAGGTGCCGGGAGATCGTCGGGGCGGGCAGGCCGGCCCGGGTCCGGGCCTCGGTGGAGGCGATCAGATCGATGACGTCGGTCACCTCGCGCTTGACCGCGTCCAGACCGACCATCGCGTTCAGCTTCCCGAGCAGGTCCTGGACGGCCTGCGCCACGCCGGCCGCCGCCGACGGCGCAGCCGCCTGTTCGCCCAGGTCCTCCGGCAGCAGCCGGGCCAGTTCCAGGTCCGATGCCTGCGGGTTGTTCGACAGCCGGTACGCCTGACGCCCCAGCATGTCCTCGAAGACCTGCCGCGCCACCCGGGCGTTGCCGAAGGTCTCGTTGCGGGGCATGTCGCTGAAGTGGCGCACCACGGCCTGCCGCGTCTCGTACTCCAGCGCGTAGTGGTGGGTACGGCAGAGCCGCTCGACGATCTCGGCCAGTTCGTCGTCGGAGTAGCTGTCGAACTGGATGGTACGGGCGAAGCGGGACTCCAGACCCGGGTTGGCGGCCAGGAAGGTACGCATGTTCGGGGTGTAGCCGGCGACCACCACGACCACCTCGTCCCGGTGGTCCTCCATCAGCTTGACCAGGGTGTCGATGGCCTCCCGGCCGAAGTCGTGGCCACTGCCCCCGCCGGTCGAGAGCGTGTACGCCTCGTCGATGAACAGCACCCCGCCCAGGGCCTCCTCGAACCGGGCCGTGGTCTTCACCGCGGTGCCGCCGACGTGCTCGGCGACCAGGTCGCTGCGGGACACCTCGACCAGCTGCCCGCTGGAGAGCACCCCGAGGGTGGTCAGGATCCGGGCGAAGATGCGGGCCACGGTGGTCTTGCCGGTGCCGGGCGGCCCGGCGAAGACCAGGTGCCGGGACATGGGCGGTACGTGCAGCCCGGCCTCCCGGCGACGCTTGGCGATCTGGTTGAGCCCGACCAGGGTGGCCACCTCGTGCTTGACGCCGGCCAGGCCGACCAGCCCGTCCAGTTCGCGCAGCAGCGCGGCCACCGGCCCGTCCGCCTCCCCGCCGCCACCCGGGACGCCGGCACCGGGGCCACCGGAACCCGGGCCGCCGCTGGCGGGGACCGCCGGAGCGGGAGACCCTACGTCGGACGGCGCGGGACCCGACGGGCGGGCACCGGCCGGCTTCCCGGGCGGGGTG
Source organism: Micromonospora sp. NPDC052213 (assembly GCF_040679695.1). NCBI lineage: Bacteria > Bacillati > Actinomycetota > Actinomycetes > Micromonosporales > Micromonosporaceae > Micromonospora > Micromonospora sp. NPDC052213. The sequence goes on along the minus strand of NZ_JBFAVI010000017.1, from coordinate 20,687 downwards.
ACGCCCGAACCGGTGCCTCCGGTCGGGGCCGGAGCGGACTTCGGGGCGTCGGCCACCGGTGTGTCCGGCCGCCCGGCCCCGGGCGGCGGGAGGGAGATCGGGCGCCCGTTGTGGCCGGTGTCCACTCCCGACAACTCGACTGCGGCGGTCGGGCTCGGCGCGTCCACGGCGACGCCGCCATTGCCACGCACCACCCCGCCGTGGAGCCGCACCGGCGCGTCGGTCTCCACCACGACACCCGGGCCCTGGTTGCCGACAATCTCGCAGTCCGTCGCGGTGACGGAGCTGCCGGCGCCGGCCCGGATCCCCGGACCGCGACTGCCGCTGACCCGGCTGCGGGACAGCGTGGCCGCGCTGGGGCCGCCGGTCCGCACGCCCGCCCCACCCGACTCCTCCACGGCCATCGAGGACAGGGTGGGCCGGGCGTTCCCGGCCACCTCCACGCCGACCCGGCAGCCGGTGATCCGGGAGTTGGACAACACGGTGGTCGCGCTGTCGGCGAGCTTCGCCCCGGCGGTCCGCGCCCCGGTGACCTGGCCGTTGGAGAACCGGCCGGCTCCGCCGGTCGCGTGCAGGCCGTACCGGACGCCCTCGATGGTCAGGCCGTGCAGGTGCGGGTCGGCTTCCTGCTCGATCGCCACGCCGATAGGGACGTCGCGGACCCCGACCCCGTCCAGCCGCGCCCTCGACCGGCCGGTCAGGAACACACCCGCGTCGGCGCAGTCCGCCACGGCACCGCCGGTGAGGTGCGGCGTCGCCGTGCCGTTGACCACCACCCCGGCCGCGCCGCAGTCGCGCACCTCGCAGTTGGTCAGCGTCGGCGCGGAGGCGTCCCGGCAGTCGAGGCCGTGGCCCCGGGCCCGGGTGACGCGCGTGTCGGAGAGCGCGGGCGCCGCCTGCCCCATGGTCACCACGGCGTGCACCCGGGCGTCCCGGATCTCGCAGCGCTCCAGCACCGGGGTCGCCCGGTCGCTGACGAGCAGCCCGACCTCGCCGCCGGACACCGTGGTCCCGGTCAGATACGGCCGGGCTGTCTGCTGCGCGACGACGGCGTACTGGCCGACCTCGTCGATGCGGCAGTCCTCCAGGCGCGGGGCGCTGGCGCCCACGGCCAGGAGGGCCGCCTCCGCGACCCCGGTGAACGTACAGTCCCGGAACACCGGGGCGCTCGACCCGGCCGTCATGATCGCGCACTTGGCGATGCCGTTCATCCGTACGCGGGTGTACTCGCCCGCACCGGCCTCGTGGACCACGCCGGCCCCGCCGGAGTTGCTGATCGCGCCGCCGCGCATCTCCACGGTGCCCCCGCGCACGTGGATCGCGGCCGCCGCCGTGGCGTCGACGGTGCACGCCTCCAGACGGACCCGGCCGGCCGCCACCTGGAGCAGTGGCATCCGCTCGTCGCCGCCACGGATGGCGATGTCCTGGATCAGGATCTCGCCCCCGGCGGCCAGGATGGCCCCGCCCGGGGGCACCTCGATGGTGACGGTGCCCGGTCCGTCCTCGGCGACCAGGACGACGTTCCGGCGGAACAGCGGCGCCTCGCGGTACACGCCGGGGCGTACCGCGACGGTGTCGCCGGGCGCCGCCGACTCCAGTGCCCGGGAGATGTCGGTGAGGCATCCGGTGTCCCTGGCCGACACCGACAGCACGCTGGTGGTCACCGGATCACCGCCAGGATGCCCCGTCCTTCAGGGCGGGGAGGAATGGCGGACACGTTGTCAACCACGATCGTCCTTTCTGGTAGGACTGGTTCTGTGCGGACGGCGTACAGGTGTCGGGCATACCCGACCCCGGAACAGGCGGCAGTGCTGAACCGCACGTTCGGGTGTGTGCGCGTCGTCTGGAACCGCACCCTCGCCGCCCGTCACGCCCGCTGGCACACCGAACGGAAATCCACCTCCTATGCGGAGACGGATCGGGCACTGACCGAGATGAAGAAGCAGCCCGACCTGGCATTCCTGCGCGAGGTGTCGTCGGTGCCGTTGCAGCAGACCCTGCGGCACCAGCACACCGCCATGACCGCCTTCTTCCAGAAACGAGCCCGGTACCCGCGCTACAAGTCGCGGCACGGCCGCCAGTCCGCCAGTTTCACCCGGTCGGCGTTCCGCCTGCGAGACGGGAACCTGACGCTGGGAAAGACACCCGGCATGCTGCGGTTCGTGTGGTCCTGGCCGAACATCGACCCGGCCGGGCTGGACCCGACGATGGTGACGGTATCCCGCGACCCGGACGGCCGCTGGTTCGTGACCTTCGCCCTCGACATCGACACACCCACCGCACCCGAACCCACCGGCGAGGCGGTGGGCGTGGACCTCGGCCTGACCGACTTCGCGGTGCTGTCCACCGGCGAACGCATCCCCCACCCGCGGCACATGGAACGGCGCGAACGCCGACTCAAGCGGTATCAGCGGATGCTGGCCCGCCGACAGAAGGGCTCCGCCAACCGCGCCAAAGCCAAACGGAAGGTCGCGCGGGCGCACTCGCGGGTGCGTGACGCGCGCCGGGATTTTCTCCACCAGCAGTCCACCGCCCTGGTGCGCCGGTTCGCCGCCATCGCCGTGGAGGATCTGGCGGTGGCGAACATGGTCCGCAACCGCTGCCTGGCCAGGTCCATCTCGCGTACCGGCTGGGCCGAGTTCCGTACCCTGCTCACCTACAAGGCGCACCGCGACGGCCGCACCCTCACGGTGGTGGACCGCTGGTACCCGTCGTCGAAGACGTGTTCGGCGTGCGGGCACCTGCTCGCCCAGCTTCCCCTCGGCACACGCCACTGGGCGTGTCCGGGTTGCGGCACCCGGCATGACCGGGACGTCAACGCCGCCCAGAACATCGCCGTCGCGGCCGGGCTGGTCGAGACACAAAACGCCTGCGGAGCGGACGTCAGACACGAAGGACCTCCTTCCGTGCGGTCTGCGGTGAACCAGGAACCCCAACCCGCGAGGGTGGGAATCCCCCACCTTTAGGCGGGGGAGGATGTCAAGGGTTCGCTCCTTGCTGACTGTCGCCGCCGGCGGTGTCGCCACCGGGAATGGTGCCGGCGCGGGGCGGGCCGGGCCGGGCCGGAGGAAGCCGGGGATCGTCTCCTCGTACATCACGCGCCGCCCGGTCCGGGTTCGAGCGCGAACGGGCGGTCGCCGGGCGCGAAGCCGAGCAGCCACGGCAGCGGCGCGGGCGCCGCGCGCTGCGGCTGGGCGGCGAGCGCGTCGCGCAGCTTGCCGGCCACCCGCTCGTCGAGTGCGCCGTCGCGGTGCTCGGAGACGACCTCCCGCAGCAGTACGTACGGCGCGCCGTCCGGCCCCTCGTCGAGGCCGAGCACCGCGAAGCGGGAACCGGCGGCGAACATGGCCCGCCCGGCTCGGACACCAGGCCCGTCGGCGGTACCCAGCTGGTCCAGCCGCCGCGCGGTGGCCGACCAGATCGCGTACCGGCCCGCGTCGCCCTGGGTGCCGCCGTGGCAGGACACCGTGGTGAACGCCGGCTCCACCACCAGGTCCCCGGCCCGGTACCGGCCGACGTCCAGTCCGGCGGGTACCGCGGCGAAGACGGGTCCCCCGACGGCCGGCAGTTGCTCCAGACCGGCGCGGGCGCAGCGGGCCAGCAACTGGACGTCCTCGTCGGGCGTGCCTCCACCGCGCAACGCGTCGTTGACCCGCTCGCCCACGCCGTCGAGCAGAGCCAGCACCGTGACCAGCCCGGCCGTCACGTCGTGCGCGCCGACCGCACTGCGCAGCCCCGGGTGCAGCGACAGCGCCCGGGCCACCGTCCGGGAGTGGGCCTGGAACTTCCAGCCCAGCACGGTACGCAGCCGCTCCCGGTCCGCCTCGTCGGTGCGGGCCCGTACCCCGAACCACGCCGCGCCCCGGTTGGCGGGTGACGCCGGCGGGCCGCCGCCCGCGCCGTTCGCCGAGGCATCGGTGCTCTCCGGGCCGGTCGTCGGAGCGTCCGTGGCTTCCGGCGTGGCCGCGGTCAGGGTGGCCGGAGCCGGCACGGACGCCGTCAGGGTGGCCGGAGCCGGCACGGACGACGTCAGCGTTGCCGCAGCCGGGACGGACCCGGTCGGGCTGGCGGCATCCGGGGCGGCGACCAGCGGCCGGCAGGTGTCCAGCTCCAGCCGGGGCACGTCGAATTCCGTCAGCACCATGCGCTGGACGCTGAGGTCGGGCCGGGGCAGCTCGATCACCGGAAGCGCCAGGCTGTGCACCTCGAACGCCGCTTCCACCGGCGAAGGCAGCTCGGGCCCGGATTCCGGTGCCGCAGCGGGTGACGTGGCCTCTGCCGGGGCGGCGGGCGACGGGGCGGTCCCCGGTCCGGGGGTCGCGGGGGACGGCACCGGGGACGGCGGCTGGTGGTTGCGGCCGGGCACCCGGCCGGTCGGGGTGGGCCGGACGCGAACCGGCCCCAGCGGGGGCAGCACGTTGCCCGCCGGCTCCGGTTCGTCCCCGCCGCCCGGATGCCAGCACCAGAACAGCCCGTTCGCGGAGGCGCGCCCGAAGGTGAAGCGGATCCCGGAGTCCGAGGCGTAGACCGGGGCCCCCAGGTCGGCCGCGAGCTGGTGCAGCACCGGTCCGACCCCGTCGGCCGACGCGGACCGCTGGGTGACCAGCAGCACCGGCCGGCCCCGCCAGCGGGGGCAGTGCCAGATCGCCCGGGCCAGGTCGGCGGCGGCCACCGGCCGGCCGTCCAGCCGGAAGCCGGACGGGCCGGCCTCGACCGCGAGCGCGAACCAACCCGCCGGACCGGGGGTGACCGATCCCGGTGCCTCCCACGGCCCCGGGTCGAGCACCGGCACCCGCGCACCGGCGTCCGGCAGGATGCGCGCCACGGCGGCGCCCACCGCCTGCGACGCCTGGCGCAGGTACCGCGCCACGTGCCTCCCGACCGGTTCGCCCTGGGCCTGCTGCGACACCGTCCAGGACGACGGCAGGGGTGCCCACTGCCGCAGGGCGAGCATTTCGGTCACGGCGACACCGGCCGGGGCGTACCGGCCTCCGGCCTTGCCTCGGGTGTCACGTCCGGCCGCTCCGGGTGGGCCGGCGCCACGCCGTCGGGCGACGGGAGGTCGGGCGAGGGGGCGTCGGCCGGTGCCACCGGGTCGTCGTCGGCACCGGACGGCGACCAGACGACCGCCTCGGCGTCCGGTCGGCACAGGTGCACCAGGGCACGGTGCACGGAGATCTCGTCCAGGGGCTCGACGGGCTCGTCCCCGGTCAGGTGCGCGACCAACTGCGGGTCCGGCGCCAGGCCGTAGTGTTCCAGGTAGTAACCGACCGCCTCGCTCCACAGCCAGGTCCCGTCGGTACGTAGGTGCATCGGTACCACGTCGCCCCGGTCCGGGGCCAGGATGTCGGGCATCGCGGCGCTGCTCCACGCGATGACCACCCCCCCGCGCAGTGCTTCGAGCAGGTCGCCGCGTTCCGTGGCATCGGAGACCACTGGCCGGTTGGTGGCGAACCACGGGCCGCGCTCCGGATCGACGCCGTCGAAGAGCCGGGCGGTGGCCACCGGCGCGGCCGGCCGCGCCGCCCACAGCAGGGAGCCGGACGAGCGGGCCAGGGTCTGGTAGAACGGCGCCTCCACCCCGGCCCAGCAGACCTCGACCTGGGCCTCGTCGTCCCCGGCCTCGACCATGACCTGTCGTAGCTGGGCGCCGATGGCGGGCAGGGAGTTCGAGGTGTCGTCCACGCTGACCACGACCACCCGTACCGGGTCCTGCCAGGGGCGGGCGGTGGACGGCATCCGCCAGGCCCGCCACACCGCGCGTGCCGTCGGGATCGCGGACGCCTCCGCCAGCATCGCCCGGTCGATCGGGTCGAGACGGTCGACCGGGTCGGTGGTGCGGTCCTGCGGGAGCACCATCGAGGCCAGCTCTTCCTGGGTGGTCGGCAGGTCGGACAGGAACTGCCACGGTGCCGGCGGACGCTCCCCGCGCAGCTCCTCCAGCGCCATGCCGAGGTCGACGTCCCCGCCGCTGAGTGCCAGTTCCTCGCGCAGCGCCGCGATCTCGTCGGCGTCCAGTTGCAGCGGCTGGGAGACCGCCTCGAAGGCGACCGCCTGTACGACGTCCAGCCGCCGGCCGGCGGCCAGCGCGTCCCGGGCGTCGGTCAGCACCCGGTCCGACAGCGAGCCGGCCAAGCGCAGCAGCAACGCGTGCATCGACTCGTCACGTTGACCGTCACGGTCGTCGTCCCGGGTCACCTCCGGTGCCACGTCCAGGTCCGTGTCCACGGTCACCGCCCTCCTTCGCCGTGTCCAGGGTTCATCTGTGGCACGCCCCGCGCGCCAGCAGGGTTCACGCCTGCCCCGGCCCGGATTCGCCTACTTGTGCCGCCACCACGACTCGGTGCTGGTCCGGTCGTCCTTACGGAACTCCGTGCTGACCTGGCGGCCGTGCACGACCATTCCCGCGTACCAGGTGCGGGCCACGTAGTTGAACGGCCCCATGTCGAGTGGGCCGGCCTCCCGGGCGTTGGTGACGCAGAACTCGAACAGGTCCCGGCAGAACTCCAGCACCGTCTCCCGTCGGCCGCCGACGAGCCCGGCGTTGAGCAGCTGGGTACCCCGGTTGTCGGACAGGAACTGCACCAGCTTGGCGCTGCCGCCGTGCTGGTACACCATCCACGGGATGCACAGCGGCGCCGGCTCGTCGCCCACGTACAGGCGGTCGTCCATCTCCGGGAACGGATCGCGCAGCATCTCCACGTCGGTGCCGTCGACGCACCACACCTGCTCGATCTCGGGGTGCTCGCGCAGGTACCGCCAGCAGCACAGCCAGCGGTGGAAGTACGGCGAGCCGCCCTCCCCACCCGGTGTCACGCGCACGTGCGTGACCAGGTCGGTGTCCGGCACGTCGTCGAAACAGTCGTGCAGCACCACCAACCGCTGCCCGTGCCGCTCGACGGAGCTGCGCAGCTCCGCCAGGTCGGCGTAGTTCGGTGTCCAGGCGACGCCGCGCTGCGGGTCGGCCTGCGCCGTGAGGTACGTGGTCAGCACCACGTTCCGCGTCGCCGCCGCACCGACCGGGACGGTGCGGAACTCGCGGTACTCGGTCGAGGTGTAGCTGGCCTCCGACCGAGTCTTGAGATTGCGCACCAGGGTGAAGCGCTCGATGTCGGACACGCTGGAGCCGACCCCGGTGCGTTCGTCGCAACTGAAGATGAGGTCTCCGCTGCCGACCACGTCGGCGAACCGGAACGAGGTCAGGCCGGCGTTGTAGATCCGGTTGGAGAGGTCCAGGTGCTCGTACCCCCACCGGCCGTACCGGGTGTCGTACCCGCCCACCCGGTCCAGCACCCGCCGCTCCAGGTAGAGCATGCAGCCGCGCGGATGGGTGTACGCCCGGAGCTCCGCGTCCCGGTAGATCTCCATCGAGTCGGTCAGCCGGCCAATCGGGGTGTCGGTGAACATGTACATCAGATGCGGCTCGGAACTCTCGATGTACGGCCGTTCCCAGCCGTCCACGATCGGCCAGCAGTCGTCGTCGAACAGGAACAGGTGCGTACAGCCCCGCTCCACCAGCAGCTCCAGACACTTGTTCTTGGCCCGGGCGATACCGACGTTGGTGTCGAAACGGAACGTCGCCTCCTCCACCGGCTCGTCGCTGGCGTCGTCGACCACGACGATCGCGGCGCCGCTCGGCGCGTACTTGCGGATCGCCTCCAGGGCGGTACGCAGCACGACGCCCCGGTTGTGCGTCGTGACCCCGATGCCCACCGTCGGGAAGTCCGTCTCCTCCATGCCCACCTCTTCGGTCGGGGCGCCACGGCGCCGTCGCTCGGGGCCGCCACCGCCCGGCCGTGGTACCGGTCGTCGCGGCGGTGCCGGACGGCCACGCGCCGCCTGCCCGTACCGCCGTCGGGTGCGAGGGCGTCCACGTGGGTCACGGCACCACGGCACCGTCGGGTTCACCGGGCGTTCCGCGAGCCGTCGCCCGGCGCGACGTAGCCGCAGGTCCCGGGCGGGGCGTAGGGACAACCCTCCCCAACCCGCGGGGTGGCACCCCCCAGGAACAGGGGCCGCACCATGTCGAGCGACCGGCCCGCGGCGGCACTGTCTTGGGCATGGGCGAACGGGCACAGAGCAGGCGGCAGAACAACGCGCTGGAGAGCGATTCCCGCCTCCGCGATCTGATGGACACCTACCAGCAGCCGCTGCTGCGGTACGCGCAGCGGCTGACCGACGGCGACACCGGGCGCGCCGAGGACGTGGTGCAGGAGGCGTTCCTGCGGGCGTGGCGGCACCTGGACCAGCTCACCGCCGATCGGGGGTCGGTGCTGGGCTGGCTGCGTCGGGTGGTGCACAACCTGGTGATGGACGGGTACCGCATGAGGAAGGCCCGGCCGACCGAGGTGGAGATCGAGAACGCCGCCGAGGTGTCCACGGCGGACCCGATGGCCGGTGTGGTGGACTCCCTGCTGGTCGAGCAGGTGCTGCGCGGGCTGTGGCCGGAGCACCGGGCCGCGCTGGTGGAGACGTACCTGAACGGCCGGACCGCGGCCGAGATCAGCGCGACGCTCGGGGTGCCGGTCGGCACGGTCAAGAGTCGGTTGCACTACGCGCTGCGGGCGGCCCGCAAGGCGACCTCCGGCCACCTGCTCTGCGCCGCGTGAGCCCCTGGACGCGACGTGGCGGACGGCCGTCGCGGTGCGCGAGCCGGGGCAGCCGGCCCGACCGGAGCCGCCTACAGTGGCGGGCATGCGCCGCTCGACGCAGCGAGCCGACGGGCCATCCCCGGTGCCGGGCCCGTCGGACAATGTGGCACGGGTGGTCGACGCGGTGCACGGCCTGCCGGGTCGGCCGCTGCCGGGAGCGCAGGCCGAAGCCCTGGCCCGGGCGCTGGGTGGATGCCTGGAGGCCGCCACGGTCACCATCGCGCTGTGGCTGCCCCTGCCGGCGAGCCACGACGCCCACGCGCCGGCCGAACACACGGTCGAGGAGTACCGCTGGCCCGCCGCCGACGCCGAGGCGGCGGTACCCGCGGCGGAGACGACGCCGGTGCGGCTGTGCGACGGTGCGCAGGTCCTGGCCGACCTCGTGGTCGAGCCGCCGGCGGCGGCCGAGCGGCTGCGCCGGTGGCCCGAGCTGCACGCGGTGACCCGCCTGCTGGTCAGCGACATCCAGGCCCAGCTGGTCACCGGCAGCGCCGAGCGGCTGATCGGCCAGAGCGACCTGCTGCTGGCCGACGCCCGGCTGCGGGCCGCGGGCGAGATGGAGCACCAGCGGCACCAACTGGAGCGCGACCTGCACGACGGCGCCCAGCACCACATGGTCGCGTTGCAGATGTCGCTGGCCATGGTGGAGCACCAACTGGGCGCCGGCAACGCCGCTGAGGCGGGCCGGCACCTCGACCGGCTGCGGGAGCTGCTGGCCAGCACCGAGGAGGTGTTGCACACCACCGCGACCGGCCTGCTGGCACCGCTGGCCGACCACGGTCTGGTGACCGCGTTGGCGGCCCGGCTGGGCACGCTCGACACGGTCACCCTGGACATCGACCCGCAACTGGCCGGCCATCGGTACCCGCCCGAGGTGGAGACCGCCGTCTACCTGGCCTGCCTGGAGGCGGTCAGCAACACGCACAAGCACGCCCCGGGCGCCGCGGTCACGCTGACGCTGCGCACCTCCCCCCGGGGGCTGAGCTTCGAGGTGGCCGACACCGGGCCGGGCTTCGACACCGACGGGCGGATGCCGCTACGCCAGCTCGCCGCCCGTCTGGCCTCGGTCGACGGCACGTTGACAGTAGCGTCGAGCCCGACCACCGGTACCCGGGTCAGCGGGTTCGTGGCGGTCTGAGCCGGCCTGCCGGCACCGCCGGGCCGCCCACCCGCGCCTCGCGCCGGTCACTCGACGCCGTCGTTGAGCAGCCGCTCGCACGCCCGTACCAGCAGCGCGCACGCACTGCGCCCGGCCGGTCCCGAGTCCGGCGCCATGGACTGGTTCCGCCAGAACACCAGCGCCCGGGTCGCGGCCCGGGTCACCTCCCCGGAGCCGGCGTCACCGGTCAGGCCGAGCCGGGACCGCGAGTCGGGACCGTGGGCGCCCAGCAGGCGCAACGCCTCCTCGCGCCCGCGCGGCAGCCGGATCCGTCGGCCCTGCAACGCCTGCAACAGGTCCAGCTCGGCCACCTCGTACGCGCCCGCGACGGCCGCCTCCACCGCCCGGCCGAACCGGTCGTCCAGCTGCCCGGCGGCCAGGCAGGCCACCAGTGCGCGCAGCGCCCACCGGGCGGCCAGTACCCCCGCCCAGGCGCGTACCCCGGTGTGCAGCGCCGCCTCGACCGCGGTACCGCCGCCCGGGGCCGCACGCCAGTCCACGATCGTGTCGCACATCGGCCGCAGCCGCTGCTGTACTCCCGCCGTCGCGGCGGTACCCTCCTCCAGCGCACAGATCGCCACCGGGGAGAACCCGTCCCCGCCCGGCGCCCGCAGGGCGGTCAGGAACTCCCACTCCGCCGCGCTGGGCGGCCTGGACAGCACCAGCACGACCGCGTCGGGGGGCCCATCGGCAGTACCCGACCAGCGGCGCAGCCGGGCCGCGAGGTCGGCGTCGACCCGGTCGCGGTGGTGCAGCAGCCGCAGCCCGCGCAGCGCGTCCACGGGTCCCTCGACCAGGATCCGGTCCACCCCGACCGCTGCGCCCGGCCACGCGGCGCCGGACCAGCCGGGCAGCCGGACCGGCCGCCACGGCGGTGCCCCGCGAGCCGGGTCCAGCGTGATCCGCGGGTACGGCTGGTACTGGTAACCGGTCGGCGGGACCATCCCGACCGACGGCTCCCATCGGGCGGTACCGACCGGCCCGTACAGCACCGACACGAACTCGGGTGCCGAGACCCCGACCACCACCACGCGGGCCTGACCGTCCTGCCGGTCGACCGCGACCCGTAGCGGAGGGCTGTCCGCGGGCGCCTCCCGGCTGGTCATGAGCAGGGTCAGCAGGCGGCGCGCGGAAACACCGACCAACAGCTCGGGTGCGGCGGCGTCGGCCTCGCCCGGCCGCGGCCCTGCCGGCTCCGGCGCGGCGGTACGCGCGGGCTCCGGCCAGCCGCCGCCGAGCCGCTCCGGCAGCAGGATGTCCACCACGGTCGCCGCGCCCCGACCGGCCCGCTCCACCCGCAGCCGGCCGCCCAGCGCGGCCAGCCGCCGGGAGTCGTCCCGCAGCGCCGCGGCGACCCGGGCCGGCTCGGCGTCGATCCGCTGCGCGCGGATCGTCAGCACGCCGTGGGACCGGCCCAGTTCCAGGTGCACCGGCTGCTCGCCGCCGCTGGCGCCCAGCGCGGCCGCCGCGGACGCACCGGCCTGGTACAGCCCGGACTCGACCTCCCAGCCCGGGCGCCGGCCCAGTTCGCCGCGGAGGACCACCGGTACCGGCAGCGCCGCGGTGACCTCCTCCAGCGCCGCGCGCACGCCGGCGCTGCGCAGCACCTGCGGGTACACCCCGCGGACAACGGACCGGAACTGCTCGATCATCTCGCCCAGCCCGGCCCGGATGCCGCCGGCGATCGCCGTGGCCTGCGGTGAGCCGGCGCGCAGCGCCCGCTCCAGGTCCGCGGTGCGGTCCAGGATCGCCCGCAGCTGCCGGCCGGGCGTCGCGGTGACCGCGGTGGCGAGCCGGTCGCGTTCCACCGCCTGCACGGTGAGCAGCTCCAGCTGGGTCGCGCTGACCCGCTGTACCGCCCGGTCGGCCCGGGCCCGCGCGGCGGTGCACGTGGCGCGGTGGCCCGCCTGGCGCAGCAGCAGGCCGACGCAGACCGCCGTCTCGCCCAGCGGCGCCGCCGTGGCCAGCGGATACCGGGACTCCTCCGGGTGTGCCAGCACCAGGACCCCGTACCGGGCCCCGCCGTCGGTCACATCCGCGGTCGCGACCACACCGGCCGTGCCCAGCAGCAGGTCCGGGTCGGCTATCGGGTCCGGCAGCGATCCCGGCACCCAGCGCCGGGACCGCCACGTGATCGCGGATGTCCACGATGGAGTGCCGGTGCCGGGTGCCGTCTCTGCCGGCAGCCACAGCGCCGCGTAGCGCACCGCGTGGGCCCGGGCGAGCTCGCGCAGCAGCGTGCGCAGGATCGGCCGGTATCCGCCCAGTGGGTCCTGCGGCCCGGCCGGCGCGGGCAGCGCACCCGAGGACGCCAGCCGGACCAGGGCGGTGAACGGCCCGGCTGGGCGGGGTGGGTGCGCCAGCTCGCCGCCTGCGGTCCGGGGCACGGCCCCTAGCCCGCCATCTGGTTCGAGCGCAGGTACGCGAGCACCGCCAGGACCCGCCGGTGGTGCGCGGTCGGCTCACCCGGCAGGTCCAGCTTGGTGAATATGCTCGCGATACGCTTCTCGACCGTCTTGACCGACAGGAACAACCCCGTCGCGATCCCGGAGTTCGACCGTCCTTCCGCCATGAGTCGCAGCACGGCGCGTTCCTGCTCGGTGAGATCGGCCAGCACACTCCGTACCGGGGGACTCGGCCGGTCCACCAGATTGGCGGCCAGCGCCGGCTCGATCACGAGCTCACCAGCGGCGATGCGCACCAGCGTGTCGGCGAGCACGCCCACCCCGGCTACCTGGTCCTTGAGCCGGTACCCGATCCGCTCGGTGCCGATCTCCAGCAGGCGGAACAGGTAGTGCGCCTCGGCGTGCTGGGACAGCAGCAGCAGCCCGACGTCGGGGTGTCTCGCCCGTATACGCTGGGCGGTCTGCAGTCCGCCGTCCGCGCCTGGCGGCATCCGGATGTCCAGGATGGCCACGTCGACGCGGGTACGGGCCAACAACTCCAGCAGTCGGTCGCCGTCCTCCACGCAGCCGACCACCTGGTGCCCCGCGGCGGACAGCAGCAGTTGCAGCCCCTCCCGGAACAGCGCGCCGTCGTCGGCCACCGCAACGTCCACTTTCTGGCCTCCCGATGTCAACACCGACGATCTTGTGACCCCGAATACGGCGGCGTATCGTGATGGCGCCGTCAACCAGCTACAACGTTGTGCATGGTAACGGCGGCGGGCTCGGCGAGGGGACTCTGAGTATGTACGGGGTGGGTATCGACCTGGGTACCAGCTTCACCGCCGCAGCGACCGCCTCCGCCTGGGCCCTGGACATGGTGCCGCTGGCTGGGCAGGCGGTCGTCACCCCGTCGGTCGCCTGCGTTGACGAGAAGGGCGCGCTGCTGACGGGTGAGGCGGCCGACCGCCTCGGTCTGCAGGATCCCAGCCGGGCGGCGCGGGAGTTCAAGCGCCGCCTCGGTGATCCCACCCCCGTGATCCTGGACGGGGCGCCGTACTCCCCCACCGCCTTGATGGCCGCCCTGCTCCGTTCCGTGGTGGACACCGTCAGCCAGGCGCAGGGCGGCCCGCCCGACCGGATCGTGCTGACCCACCCGGCGGTGTGGGGCCCGTACCGGCGAGAGCAGTTCGCCGCCATCCCGCACCTGGCCGGCCTGCCCCGCCCGCAGGCCGAGCCGGGGTCCGTGGCCGGGTCGGACGGCCCGACCGTCATCACCACCACGGAGCCGGTGGCCGCGGCCACCTACTACTGCTCCACCCAGCCACTGCCCCCGGACGGCCTGCTCGCGGTCTACGACCTGGGCGGGGGCACATTCGACAGCGCGGTGGTACGCAACGGCCGAGACGGACTGGAGATCGTCGGAACCCCCGAGGGCATCGAATGGCTCGGCGGCGCCGACTTCGACCAGGCGATCATGGACCACGTCGACCGCCAACTGGACGGTGCGATCACCGCGCTGGACCCGACCGATCCCGGTACCGCCTCGATCCTGGCCACCGTGCAGCGCGACTGCATGCTCGCGAAGGAGGCGCTGTCCACCCGCGAGCAGGCGGACATCACCGTGCCGCTACCCGGCTCGGTCCGGCACGTGACCGTGACTCGGAAAGCGTTCGAGCAGATGATCACGCCGTCCGTGGAGACCACCATGGAGACGTTCCGGCGGACCCTGACCGCCGCCGGCATCACCCTGCAGGACCTCACCGCCGTGCTTCTGGTCGGCGGATCGTCCCAGATCCCCCTGGTCACCCAGCTGCTGCGGGACACACTACGCCGACCAGTCCTGATCAACACCCACCCGAAACACGCGGTCGCGCTCGGCGCCGCCATGCTCAGCTCCGACACCCACACAGCGCACGGCATCCCGGCACCCCGGCGGTCCGCGCCCACCACACCGACCACCACGGCGGCCCGAACCGGCACTCCATCCGCGGCGACCAAACGCGACAGCGGCGAGCACCATGTTGTTAGTCGACACGCAGCACCCGGATCGGTCACGCCTGCGCCCGCGGGCGCGCCAGCCCTCAAGGCGAAGCGCGGCGCGAAGCACCGGGCGCAGCCGCCGGCCAAGCCGACACAGCCGGTCAGCGGCCCTGCCGGAGACACCCACCCGGCGGACGTGCCGCCCCCGGCGCGGCGGCGGTGGTCACGGCTCGCGAACGCGCGCGTCGTCGTCGCGCTGGTCGCGGTCTTCGGCCTGCTGGGCGTAGCGCTCGTGTACGGGAACGACGCCCCGAGCCGCCAGCCACAGGTGTCCAGCGCAACGTCCGAAACCAACGCCCCGAGCAACCAGACACAGGCGTCCGGAACCAACGCCCCGAGCGACCAGACACCGGCGCCCAGCGCAACGCCCGGAACCAACACCCCGAGCAAACGGCCGCAGGCGCCCAGAGCAACGCCCGAAACCAACATCCCGAGCAAACGGCCAATGCTCAAACTGGAGAACGTCCAGGTCCACAAACCGTCGAAGCTGACGACGGTCCGACCCGCGGTAGTAGGTGCCAAGCATTTCGTCGACCGGTCGCCCGTCTTCACCAGCCTTCCCGACCCCCTCACCGGAGCAGTGCTGATCCCCGGCGCCAGCGACGACAAGCGACTGACCTCCCCGGCGGACTACCTGGTCTTCGATGTCGCACGCGACGCCACCGTGCACGTCGCCTTCGACAGACGCGGAGCACCGGAGGTGTACAACTGGTGGCCGGCGTGGCTGAACCAGCAGGGCTTCAAACGCACTGACATGATCATCACCACCAACGACAAGGACCAGCGCCACTTCGTCGTGTTCGCCAAGAAGGTGCCGGCGGGACGCGTCACGCTCGGACCGAACGCGGCGACAACCGTATACTCCACCGGCTACATCACGCTCGTAACCGCTCATGGATGATCCGTGACGACGTGACCGTACGTGCCTTACCGGACCGGCCCGGACGGGACGACCCGCGGCAACCAGCCCGGTCAGTCCGGCACCAGCCGGGACTCGCGTCGGACGGCAGCGCGTGCCTGTTCCGCGTCGTCGTCGGCGGCGAGCGGGCGCGTCCTTGCTCATCGGCAGCGGAACCGCCGGTGGCGGTGTCTGCGTGACTGCCGGTGGTGACGCCGGCGCAGCCCTGGTCTGCTCGGGGGTCGCCGTGCACGGCGAGGCCGCGTTCGTCAGCGGCTATCTCGGCCGCTACTACCTCTACTACGCGCCACACGACGCGCCCGGCGGGATCTGCCTCGCCTACGCCGACCGGCTCGAAGGCCCCTACACCGAGTACGCCAACAACCCCATCATCGACCGGGTGCTGCCGACCACGACGGTGAGCCACGTGTCGTCGCCCCACGTGGTATGGGACGCGCCGACCCGGCAGTTCTACCTGTATTTCCACGGCGAGAACTACACGACCCGGGTCGCCCGCTCGACCGACGGCATCCACTTCACCGACGAGACGCCGATCCTGTCGACGAGGCTGGTGCCCAACACCACCGAGACCTCGTACGCACGGGTCTTCGAGCACTCCGTGGCCGGCAAGGGCAACCGCTACGTGATGGTGTTCATGGGCCTCCACACGATCGGGCCGGGCGCCCGGAAGATCTTCTGGGGCTGGTCGCCGAACGGCTGGAGCGGTTGGCAGTTCGACCCGAACCCGCTGGTGTCACCGTCGGGCGACGGGCTCACCGACATCTCCGCGGCGCACCTGTTGAAACACAACGGCACCGCGTATCTCGCGTATCACGGCAACAGCGGCAACATGTATCTGACCGAGATCGGCAACAACTTCGACCGCGAGGTCCACCTCGGAGTGTTCCACCGGCCGATCGCGTCGGACAACGGCCGCGTCGCGGCACCGACGTTCGGCACCGACGGCGGCGTGAGTTACATGCTCTACGAGGCCGGGCCCCGCCTCGACGCCAGGATCTGCGTGGCCCGCGCGGTCCAGCAACACCTCCCCGTCACCGGCCAGACGAGCAACTCGGCCTGGAACGGGGCACCATCCCGCCGACGCCAGCGGCCCCGGAGCTCCTGCCCCGGGGCCGCCAGCCGTCAATGATCGTCAGTCGTTGGTGGTGTCCCAGCCGTAGTCGGGCAGGTCGAAGAAGTCGTCACCGTCGACCCGGTCGACGGTGCCGTCGGCCAAGCCGTCGAGCAGCGACTCCACGCCGGTCTGCACGCTCTGCACGAGCATGCCGTGCTGCTTCTGGCCCAGGTCGTCCTGCTGGCCGCGCACCTCGAACAGCACCGTGCCGGTGCCGTTCAGGGCGAACGCCGAGCGGCCCTGGCCCGCGTACTCCCGGTTGTCCGGGTGGTAGTACCGGCCGATAGCGGCGAGCTTCGACTGGTCGCCGTACTTCGCGGTCATGCCGTTGGCCACGGTGAGGGCGTAGCGGCGGGACTTGTCCTGGTCCAGCGCCGGCCACGTCGCCTTGTACGCGGCGCCGTCCTGCACGCCGAGCGGCGGGTAGTCGAGCGAGACGGAGATGAGGTTGCCGTCCTGCTCACCGCCGGTGATCCGGTCGCACGGCCCCATGTGGTGCAGGTCGATGTACGCGTCGACGGCGCCCTTCTCCGCCCGCAGACCCACGTAGACGTCGCGGATGGCCCGCGACTCGGGGGAGAGGAAGAACCCGGCGTCGGTGTCGCGGCCCGGAAGGTCGGCGGCGCGCGGCACGTAGTCGAGGTCGGGGTTGAAGTCGCGGTTCAGGTCGTAGCCGGGCAGGTTGATGCCGTCCCCGTTGAGCCGGTGGTACCAGGCGCGCGGGGCGCCGGCCAGCTGCGGGAACTCCGCGACCGTGTCGTCCCAGGACCGTACGTTCATGCGCCGGTTGAGCTCGCCGCCGTCGGGGTTGACCATCGGCATGGCGACGAAGGTGACCTCGGTGAGGATCTGTCGGGTCTGCGCGTCACCGGCGCTGCCCAGGCGCTTGAGGATCCCGAGCAGCGCCTCGGTGCCGGTCCGCTCGTTGCCGTGGATCGCGCTGGTGACCAGCAGCACCTTGTCGCCGGTGCCGACCCGGGCCGTGTACAGCTCCCGGCCCTCCGGCGAGTGCCCGACCACCTCGACGTCCACCCGGCCGCCGCTGGTGCGCTCGATCTGCGCCAGCTGGTCGCCGACCTGCTCGTGGTTGCTCCAGCCCGACCAGGACGGGTCCTCGGCGATCTTGCAGCTGCCCTGCCCCGGTCCCTCGGGAGCGGCGGCGGAGACGGCCGGAGCGGTGAGGAGGGAACCGGCCAGCGCGGCCGTCACGGCGGCGGCCAGGGCCCCGCGGGATCGAAGGATCGTCGACTTCGTATTCACGTGCACGCGTAACTCCTCTCGTGGATCCACCGACCACCGAGCGGGGCGCAGAAGAGCGCTGGTGACGCTCGGGGAGCGGACCACTCTTGCTTCCGAGGATCTTGACCTGCGCGGACGGCGGACGCAATAGAGAGCTGCGCTTTTCTCGATATGAGGGCAGGTTCCGGCCGACGCGGGGGTCCTGCCGCCCGGTGCGTGGTCTGATCGTCGATCACCTGCCTGCTCGGTGCCGGGTCCGGTGGCGATGCACAGCGTCGTGGTTGCCGCACCGGGTCGAGCAGTATTCGCGACGCCCGTTGCGGCTGGTGTCGACGAACACCGTCACGCATGTCGACCGGGCGCAGACGCCCAGACGCCGCCCTTCCGCCTCGACCGCGAAGATCGCCAGACCGCCGGCCGTGACCGCTCGGACCCGGCCGGCGACATCATCGTCCTCGGGCGTGAAGTGCAGGTGAGGACGCAGCCCGTCGTGGGTGGTCAGAAACGCCCCGGCAGTCCCCTCGACCAGCAGCGCGTTGATCGCCGCGCAGCGCTCGTCGGTCCCGGGCGCCTCGAACACGGCTCGCAGCCGCACACCCCACACCCGCAGGATCTCAGCCTGCCGGGCCGTGAGCGCCGGTCGGCGGATCTCGTGCGTACGCAGGACCGCCTCGATCTCACCCGCCCCGATCCCGCCCACGCCGGGCCGGCCCTCGACCACGAGGTTGGCGAGATCGGCGGCGAGCCGGACCCCGGTCATGTTGTCATGGTTGAACTGCACTGACCCATTGCAACACAGTCGTTGACATGCATCTCGTCGTCATGGCGGTCGTTCCGATCGTGCTGCTGCTCGGACTCGGCACGGTGCTGCGCCGGCGGCTGGTGACCGACCCGGGATTCTGGCGCGGCATCGAGTGGATGAGCTATCGCGTCTTCACGCCCGCGCTGTTCGTCACCTCGATCGCCGCGACCGACCTGACCGCGGCCTCGCCAGCGGCATTGCTGCCCAGCCTGGCCGTACCGGTCGTCGTCGTCTCCGTGCTCGTCATCGCGCTGCGTCGCCCGCTCCGCGCGAACGGCCCGCAACTGACCTCGCTGGTCCAGGGCAGCATCCGCATCAACACCTATATCGGGCTCGTGTTCGCGTCCGCCGCCTTCGGCCCGGAAGGCGTCGCGGCCTTCGCCCTGGCCGCCGCCGTCATGGTCCCGCTCGTCAACGTCATATCGGTGAGCGTTCTGTCGAAACACGGCGACCGGGACGACCGCGACCCGCCCACGCTCTGGCGCGAACTCCTCGGCAACCCCCTCATCCAGGGCTGCGTGGCCGGCCTCGCCCTGAGCCTGCTCCACATCGATCTGCCCGCGTTCCTGGCCACCACCCTCGACATGCTCGCCGCGCCCGCGCTGGTGTGCGGAACGCTGGCGGCAGGTGCGGCAATCACCTTCCGCCTGCGGCGGCGTGATGTCGTCGACGTCCTCTCGACATCCGCACTCAAGCTCGTCGCCCTGCCCCTCGCGGCGGTCGCCATCGCCACAGCACTCGGCGTCAGCGGCGCGACGCTCACCAGCATCGCGATCATCTGCGCTGTCCCGACCGCACCATCCGCCTACGTCCTCGCCAGGCGGATGGGCGGCGACACGCACCTCATCGCGTCCATCACCGGCGCGCAGACGCTACTCTCGATCGCCACGCTCCCGTTCATCGTCGGCCTGACGACGGGATAGCCATCCCCGCGCCCGGCGGCACACCGCCGCAGCCAGGTCCGCGGGGCTGTGTCTCGACCGAGCGGCGTTTCGACCCAGACCGTCCGCTTGGAAGTCGACGCGTGAGGGTCACCGCTGGGTGGGGGCCGATCGTCCCATCTCAGCGAGGATTCCGGTGCCCTGACCGAGTTCGATGAGGTAGCCGTCCGGATCACGCAGGTAGCAGCGGATCTCCACCCCGTGATCCTTCGGTTCGGTCAGGAACTGTCCGCCGCGGGAACGCCACAGCTCGTAGACGGCGCGTACGTCGGTGACCCGGATGTTGAGCGCGCCGCTGAGCACGTTCGGGTCCGCCGGCGCCTGCGCCCGGACGGTCGGCTTGTCGTCGGTCGGACCGCCCTCGTCGTTGATCACGATGTAGCCGTTGTGCAGTCGGAGGATGGCCGGTTGCCGCTCGCGCACCACCGTCGCTCCCAGCACGTTGCGGTAGAACTCCCGCGAACGGTCCACGTCCCGCACGATCAACAGGTGGGTGAGCACCAGCCCGCGCTCGGGCTGGAAGTAGTCGGGCGCCTCGTCCGTCACCGCAGTCTCCTCCGGGTCGGCCGGACGGGTACCCACGCGCGCGCCGGGCACACCTGTCCGCCTCCCGGCTCTGGATCGGGCGTGCGCGGCTGGCTGTCCCCGTCACCGCGGTGCGGAGTGTGGCCGTTGTGGCCGACCCGCCGGGCCTGGCGCGGGGCGCCCGGCGCGGGATGGTGGTGTCGCACCGCCGCCGTCACGTTCCTGTTCGCGCCGCGCCGGTGGCAGGTGTTGGCGGCCAAGCTCGCCACGTACGGCGTCGCCGGACTGGCGTACGGGCTGATCCTCGCCGGCACCGCCGCCGCAGCCCTCTTCGCGGTCGCCGCCGCCCGCGGCGTCGCGCTCGGTCTGCCGGCCAGCACGGTGCTGGCGTTGCTGGCCCGCATCGGCCTGGCCATGGTCGTGTACCTGCTGATCGGCGTGGCGTGGGCGCCCTGCTCCGCCACCAGGTCGCAGCCCTGTGCGTCGTGATCGGCTACCTGTACCTGGGCGAGACGCTGCTCATGATGATCCCCCGCATCAACGCGCTCTATCCGGTCCTGCCCGGTGGTGCCACCGCCTCCCTCACCGACTTCACATACCTCGCCGACGCCATGTCCGAACAGGTCGGCAGCAGAGCCGTCCAACTACTGCCACCAGCCACCGGCGCACCACTGCTCACCGCGTACGCGCTCGCCGCCTCACTGATCGCCGTCATCATCCCCATGCGCCGCGACGTCACCTGACCCGACGCCCCCCGCATCGAGGCCGAAGCGCAGAGCCGCCATTCATGCGTACTCGAGCGGCCTGGTCAGGTCGTGCTCCGCGACGGCTTCGGTGAAGTCGGCGAGCTGTTGGGTGCTGGCGGCGACGGCCGAGCTTCGGGGCGGTCGGCCGTTACGGCCGACCGCCC
>NZ_JBFAVI010000016.1:0-71878 GCF_040679695.1 Micromonospora sp. NPDC052213 | reverse complement strand
GTGGTGGCCGGGCTGGCCCGCCGCCCCACCCCCCCCCCGCCCCCGCGGCGCTGGCTCACGGCCGGCGTGTGCATGGCGGCCGGCGGGGCGGCGTTGGCCGCGTTCGGGGCCGCCCGGACGTCGCCGCCGGTGGTCCTCGCCGGCCTGGTCCTCGGCGAGCTGGGGCTGGTCTTCGCCACCCCGACGCTGGTCGGCCTGCTCGCCCGGCTCGGGCGGTCGCTCCCGCTGGCGCCCCGGATCGCGCTGCGCGACGCCAGCCGCAACCGTTCCTCAACCGCCCCGGCGATCTCGGCGGTGATGGCGGCGGTCGCCGGCAGCGTCGCGGTCGGGGTGTACCTGGCCAGCGACCACGCGCGAAGTGCCGCGACGTACGAGCCGAGCCTGCCCGCCGGCACCGTGCTGGTGCACCGGCCGGACCTGGACACCGCGCCCGCCCTGGCCCGGGTCACCGAGGCGGCCCGCGACCAGCTCGGCGCCGCCACGGTGGCGTCGCTGGTTGGGGTGCGGTGCACGACGGAGGCCGAGCCCTGCTCGGTCGCTCCGGTGCTGCCGCCGCACCGGGCGTGTCCCTGGCCGGTCGGTGACGGCCTGAGCGAGGCCGAGCGGCGGCAGGCCCGGGCGGACGCCCGCTGCCGGGGCGACGACCTCCACGGCGCGTACTTCCAGGTGCTGGTGGACGACGGGCCGGCCCTGCCGCTGCTCACCGGCGCGGACCCCGCCGACGTCGCCGCCGCGACCGCCGTGCTGCGCGCCGGCGGCGCGGTGGTGACCGATCCGCGCTACGTGGTGGGCGGGCGGATCGAGGTGGTGGTGAACGGGTCGGGACCGGCCGGGCCGGTGGCCTCGGCGCCCACCGCCGTCGCCGCGTACGCGCTGCGCACGGGGGTGCCGACGGAGCGGCTGCTGCTCTCGCGGCGGGCGGCCGACCGGCTCGGGCTGGCCACCCGCCCGCTCGGCTGGGCCGTCGCGGCCGACGGGGCACCCGACCAGGGCCGGCGGGACCGGTTCGCCACCGCGCTGCGCCCGCTCGACGTCCACGTGGAGATCGAGCAGGGCGACCGGTCGGACGACGGACGGCCGGTGCTGCTCCTGCTGGCCGCCGCGGCCGGAGTGATCACCGTGGGCGCCGCCGGCATCGCCACCGGGCTGGCGGCGGCCGAGGGGCGCGCCGACCTGTCCACGCTGGCCGCGGTGGGCGCCGGCCCCGGCCTGCGCCGGCTCCTGTCACTGTGCCAGGCGGGGGTGATCGCCGTGCTGGGCTCGGCGCTCGGCATCGTCGCCGGCCTCGGCTCGGCCGTGATCATCCTGACGGCCCTGAACCGCCGGTACGCCGGCTCGTGGCCGGTCCAGGACCCGTACCCGGTGGTGGTCCCGTGGGCCACCCTCGGCGTCCTGGTGGTGGTGCCGCTGGTCGCGATGCTCGGCGCGGGACTGTTCACCCGGTCCCGGCTGCCGGTCGAGCGACGCCTCGACTGACCGGCCGGGACCGGGCACACTGGTGCCCGTGCCCGTCCTGGGAGCCCTCACCCGCCGCGTCGGCCACCACCGGTGGTTCGGCGCCGCCGTCCGCCTGCTCGTCCCCGCCGACCGGGTGGTCGGGCGGCTCACCCGGGGCCGGGTGGTGGCGCTGGGGCTCGTCCCGTCGCTGGTCATCACCACCACCGGCCGGCGCTCCGGCCGGCCGCGCAGCAACCCCCTGCTGTACGTGTCCGACGGCGGCGCGTACGTGGTGGTCGGCACGAACTTCGGCCAGACCCACCAGCCGGGCTGGGCGCTGAACCTGCTCGCCGACCCGGCCGCCGAGGTGGACGTGAAGGGCCGTCGGGTCCCGGTACGCGCCGAGGCCGCCGCGGGCGCCGAACGGGAGCGGTTGTGGCGGCTGCTGGTCGACCAGTGGCCCGCCTACCAGACGTACGTGCGGCGGGCCGGCGGTCGGGAGATCCTCCTCTTCCGGCTGGTCCCCACCGGGCGCGGCGGGCCGGGCGGATCGGGCGGGCGCGACTAGGCTGGTGCGGTGACCTGCGCCGCCGCCACACCGCGGGCCGGCTCGCGACGGGCGGCCCGGTCGGCGAGGGCGTGAGGTGGTCGGCGTGGACGTGGACGGCGTGGCCTCCGGCGGCGACCCGCACCTGGGCGATCCACGCTGGGCGGTGGCCGAGCGGGTCGCCGACGCCGCCCGCCGGCGCTTCCCGGCCGACGTGCTCGCCGTCGCCGTGCACGGCCCGCTCGCGCACGGCGACGACGACGGCGGCGGGGACGGCGAGGTCGGGCTGCTGGTGGTGACCTACCGGCCCGGCGGCGGCCCGCCCCCGGCGACCCGGCGGGTCGACGGCGTGCTGGTCGACCTGACCGTGGCCGGCGCGGACGACTACCTCCGCCAGGCCCGGCTGATCTCCCCGCTCTGGCCGTTGACCGCCGACCGGTACGTCAGCACCCGGGCGCTGCACGACCCGACCGGCTGGCTGCGCACGCTCCGTGACGAGCACCTGGGCCGGCTGGCCCGTGCCCGGCCGGCCGAGTTCAGCACGGCGGCCCGGCAGGCGTGGTACAGGGGCAGCGCGGCGCACGCCCGGGCGGCCCGGCTGGCCGGGTGGTACGAGACCGACCAGGCCCTGCTGATGCTCGGCGAGGCACGGCTGGCGGCGGCCACCGTGAGCGGGCTGCTCAGCCGCACCTACTTCCGTGACCCCGGGGACGCGGTGCGGCGCACCGGCCTGGCCGGCGCGGACATGACCGAGGTGGGCGCCGTGCTGGCCCGCCAGGCGGCGGAGCTGACGGCCCGGGGCCGACCCGTCGACGGCACGGTCGACGACCTTCTCGACGGCTGACCCGCTGCGCGAGAATGCCGACGTGCCCGAGTTGGAGTCGCCAGACGACATCGAGTTGACCGGTGGAGGGCGGACAGCGGTCCATCGGCGTGGGCAGGTCGTGGTCCGGGACGCCGGTCCGTGGACGCCGGCCGTGCACACACTGCTGCGGCACCTGGAGCGGGTCGGGTTCGAGGGGGCACCGCGCCTGGTCGGTACCGGCCTGGATTCCACCGGCCGCGAAACGTTGACCTTCATCGAGGGCGAGTTCACCCAGCCCGGCCCGTGGAGCCTGGACGGCGCCGCCGCCGTCGGACGACTACTGCGGGATCTCCACGACGCCACCGCCTCCTACCAGCCGCCACCCGACGCGGTGTGGTTCCCCTGGCACGGACGTGATCTGGGCAGCCGCGCCCGGGTCATCGGCCACTGCGATGTCGCCCCCTGGAACATCGTGGCCCGCGACGGGATGCCGGTCGCCCTCATCGACTGGGAGTTCGCCGGTCCGGTCGATCCGCTGGTCGAACTGGCGCAAGCGAGCTGGCTCAACGCCAAACTCCACGACGACATCGTCGCCGAACTCGAAGGACTGCCGCCCCTGGCCGAACGGGCACGGCACCTGCGCGCCATCGTCGACGCCTACGGTCTGTCAGCCAACCAGCGTCGCGGCTTTCTCGACCGCATCGTCGAGTTCGTCGTCTCCGACACCGCGTTCGAGGCAGACGACGCCGGTGTCACTCCGGACATGACCTGCCATGCCCAGGCGCTGTGGGCGATGGCGTGGCGGGCCCGTGCCGCCGCCTGGCTCCTGCGAAACCGCCGCGTGCTGGAAAACGCCCTCACCTGACAGCCGGACCAGCCCCTGCTCTGCCCGTCAGGCGTGGGCCGCGAACCGCACGTCAACGCGTCGCCCTCGCAGCCCGCACCTGGACCGGACAGCCGACGTCGTCCCCACCCGTCGTCCGCCGGCCACGCCGCGGCGTCAGCCGAGGGCGCCCTGGACGCCGATGAGGGCGCCGACGAGGTAGGTGGCGCCGGCCGCCGCGGCGCCCAGCAGGAGCTGGCGCAGGCCGCCGGACCACCAGGCCCGGGCGGTGAACCGGGCGACCACCGCCCCGGCCGCGAAGAGCCCGAGCCCACCGACGGCCAGCGCCAGCCAGAGGCTGGTCGAGCCGAACAGGTAGGTCAGCAGCGGCACCAGGGCCCCGACCGAGAAGAACAGGAACGACGAGATCGCGGCCGCCCACGGGCTGGGCTGGTCGTCGGGGTCGACGCCCAGCTCCTCCCGGACGTGCACCCGCAGCGCCTCCTCCGGGTTGCGCCGCACGGCCTCGGCGACCTGCATGGCGAGGTCGTGCGGCAGGCCCCGGGCGACCCATGCCTCGGCCAGTTCGCGCGCCTCCGCCTCGGGGTGCCGCTCCAGCTCGCGGCGTTCCTTGGCCACCTCGGCCGCGACCTGCTCGTTTGCCGAGCGGACGCTCGTGTACTCCCCCAGCCCCATCGAGATGGCGCCGGCCACCAGGCCGGCGGTGCCGGTGAGCACGATGCTGCGGGGCGACACCCCGCCGCCGCCGACGCCCGCGATCAGGGCGATGTTGGTGACGAGGCCGTCCATCGCGCCGAAGACGGCGGGCCGCAGCCAGCCGCCGGACACGTCCGCGTGGTGCGCCTCGCGCAGCGCCGCCGGGGTGTCGGTCACGGCAGTGTGAGGATCTCGTGGCCGTCCTCGGTCACCACGATGGTGTGCTCGAACTGCGCGGTCCACTTGCGGTCCTTGGTGACCACCGTCCAGCCGTCGTCCCACATGTCGTACTGGTGGGTGCCGAGGGTGATCATCGGCTCGATCGTGAACGTCATCCCCGGCTCCATCACGTCGGTCGGGCGGGGGCTGTCGTAGTGCGGCACGTAGAGCCCGCTGTGGAAGGACTCGCCGATGCCGTGGCCGGTGAAGTCGCGGACCACGCCGTAGCCGAAGCGCTTCGCGTACGACTCGATGACCCGGCCGACCACGTTGATCTGGCGGCCCGGGGCGACCGCGCGGATGCCGCGCATCATCGCCTCGTGGGTCCGCTCGACCAGCAGTCGGGCCTCCTCGCTGACCTCGCCGACGCAGAAGGTGGCGTCCGTGTCGCCGTGCACCCCGTTGATGTACGCCGTGACGTCGACGTTGATGATGTCGCCGTCGGCGAGCACGGTGGAGTCGGGGATGCCGTGGCAGATCACCTCGTTGAGGCTGGTGCAGCAGGACTTGGGGAAGCCCTTGTAGCCCAGCGTCGACGGGTAGGCGCCGTGGTCGCAGAGGAACTCGTGCACGACCCGGTCGATCTCGTCGGTGGTCACACCGGGCTTGCAGTGCTCACCCGCGAGCTGGGTGGCCTGGGCGGCGAGCCGACCCGCGATCCGCATCTTCTCGACGGTCTCCGGGGTCTGCACGTGCGAGCCGCGCCACTCCTGGGGACGCTTCTTGCCCACGTACTCCGGGCGGACGATGTGGGCGGGCACGGGCCGCAACGGGGAGAGCGTGCCTGGGGTCAGCGGCGCACGGACGGTCATGACGCAAGCCTATCGCCGCGGGGCCGGGCGGCCCCCGCCACCGCCCGCCCGGCCCGGTTGTTGCCGCGCCCGGGAGGCTGTGCCATTGTGGCTGCGTGGATCAAGGGGACGGCGCGCCTCCCGTATTCTCCGCCAGCGCGGAGGCCGACGGTGGTCACGTCCGCGTCGTGGTGACCGGCGAGGTCGACATGGCCACCGCCGACACGATGGTCCAGACCGTGCTGCGGGAGCCGGCCGAGCGGGTGACGCTCGACCTGCGGGCGGTCACCTTCTTCGACTCGGCGGCGATCCACGCCGTGGTCCGGCTCGCCCAGCAGTTCCCCGACGCCCTCGCCGTCCTGCCGTCCCGGCAGGTCCGCCGCGTGCTGGACATCGCCGGCCTGGGCGAGCAGACCTGGCTCCGCCCGGCCTGACCTCGGGCCGCGCCGCTCCGGCCGCCGCCGGGCGGGTGCTCAGTCCGCCAGCCGCCGGCGCAGCGTCACTTCCGTCCCCTCGGGGGTACGCGTGACCGACAGCTCCCCCAGCGCCTTGATGAGGGACAACCCCCGCCCGCGGAAGCCCGACCCGGTCGATTCCCGCCACCGCCCGCTGTCGCGCACGGTGGCCAGCACGGTGCGATCCTCGATGACCACCTCGACGGCGATCGTCGGCTCCGCGGGGTCGACGGGGTGCTCGATGGCGTTGGCGGCCGCCTCGGAGACGGCGACGGTCAGGTCGAACAGGTCCGTCTCGTTGACGCAGTGGGCGACGAGGAAGTCCTCCAGCCGCTTGCGCAGCACGCTGAGCCGGGCGGGGTCGGCCGGTAGCCGCAGCGCGAACCGGTGGAGTTCCGCCGCCTCCAGGGCCAGCACCGCGACGTCGTCGCGCAGGGGCCGCCCGGCGATCCGCCGGACCACGGCGTCGATCACGTCCGTCACGTGCTCGCCGGGCGTCGCCGCGTCCTGCCTGAGCCGGGCCAGCGCGTCGTCGATGTCGAGCTGCCGGTCCTCGATCAGCCCGTCGGTGTAGAGCAGCAGCCGGCTGCCCGGGGTCAGCTCACCCTCGACCGTCCGATAGGACATGTCCGGGATCGCCCCGACGGGCGGGCCGAGCGCCCGGTCGTGCAGGAACGCCACGTCGTCTCCCCGGATCAGCAGCGGCGAGGGGTGGCCCGCGCTGGCGTACCGCAGCCGGCCGGTGCGCGGGCTGAACCAGAGGCAGACCACGGTGGCGAAGGAGCGCGCCTCCGTCGTCCCGACCAGCCGGTTGAGCCGGGTCAGCGACTCCCCCGGGTCGAACCCCTCCAGCACGTACGCCCGCAGCGCGTTGCGGAGCTGGCCCATCGCCGCGGCCGCGCGGACGCCCTTGCCCACCACGTCGCCGATGGCCAGCACCAGCTCGTCGTCGCCCAGGGCGACGACGTCGTACCAGTCTCCGCCGACCTCCACGTCGGCGCTGCCCGGCAGGTAGCGGCCGGCGACGACGGCGCCCGGCAGCTGGGGCAGCGACCGGGGCAGCAGGCTGTGCTGGAGCGTGGTGGCGATGCGGTGCTCGGCCTCGTAGAGCTGGGCGTTCTCCAGCCGCACGCCGACCAGCCGGGCGAGCTGGGTGAGCGCGGCCTCGTCGGTGTGGGCACCGTCGCCGTCCGGCCGCCAGACCCGCAGCTCGCCGAGCTGCTCGCCGACGGTGCCGGTCAGCGGCAGCACGAAGGACGGCTCGACGGGGGTCGACCCGCCGCCGTCGGCCTCGAAGTGCATCCCGGTCGCCGAGACCACCACCCGGGCGGCCTCGGCGAGGCTGAGCGCGTGCCGCGCGGCGACCTGGAGCACGTCGGCCGTGGATCGGGCGGTGTTGACCGCCACCGCGGCGTCGGCCAGCGCCCGTAGCCCGCGGATGATCTGGCCGCGGAGCTGGCCCAGCTCGACGTTGGCCCGGACCCGCGCGATCAGCTCCTGGCCGGAGAAGGGCTTGGTGAGGTAGTCGTCGGCGCCGGCCGAGAGCCCGGCGACCGCCTCGGCGGAGCCGGCGCGGGCCGAGAGCAGCACGATCGGCACGTGCCGGGTACGCGCGTCCGCACGCAGCGCGGCGACCAGCCCGAAGCCGTCCAGCCGGGGCATCATCACGTCGGTCAGCACCAGGTCGAACGCGCCGTCGACGGCCAGCCGCAGCGCCTCCACGCCGTCGGTCACCGCGACCACCTCCCACGACGGGGAGAGCAGCCGGGTGACGTGTTCGCGCAGGTCGGCGTTGTCGTCGGCGACCAGGATCCGCCCGGCGGCACCCGCCCCGGCCAGCCGGGTCGCCCCGGCCCCCGCGGCGTCGGCCCAGCGGGCGGTCTCCGCCACGTACTGGTCGGCCCACACCAGCTCGACCGGCGCCGGGGGGCCGGCGTCGGCGACCCGTTCGGGCGGCAGGTGCCCGGCGCCGAAGGGGACGGTCACGGTGAACGTGCTGCCCTC
Organism: Micromonospora sp. NPDC052213; assembly: GCF_040679695.1. Lineage (NCBI taxonomy): Bacteria > Bacillati > Actinomycetota > Actinomycetes > Micromonosporales > Micromonosporaceae > Micromonospora > Micromonospora sp. NPDC052213. Next base: position 64,080 of record NZ_JBFAVI010000016.1, on the reverse strand, counting down.
GTCGACGCGGCTGCGGACGGCCGCCTCGCCGCCGTGCATCTCGACCAGCTCGCGGACCAGCGCCAGACCGATCCCGGTGCCCTCGTGGGTGCGCGAGCGCGCCCCCGGCACCCGGTGGAAGCGCTCGAAGACCTGCGGCAGTTCCTCGGGGACGATGCCGACGCCGGTGTCGGCGACCTCCAGCCGGGCAGCGCCGTCGACGGCGCTGACCCGCACCCGGATCTCCCCGTCGAAGGTGAACTTCACCGCGTTCGACACCAGGTTGAGGACGATCTTCTCCCACATGTCCCGGTCCACGAAGACCGGTGCCGGCAGCGGCGGGCAGTCCACCACCAGGCGCAGCCCGGCCCGCTCGGTCGCCGAGCGGAACGTGCTGGCCAGCCGGGAGGTGTAGTCCGCCAGGTCGGTCGGCTGGTAGTGGGCGGCCAGCCGACCGGACTCCAGCCGGGAGAAGTCGAGCACCGTGTTGACGAGCTTGAGCAGCCGCAGCGCGTTGCGGTGCATGGTGGTGAGCCGGTCCGTGTACGCCTCGGGCAAGGCCGGGTCGGCGAGCAGGTCCTCCAGCGGGCCGAGCACCAGGGTCAACGGGGTGCGGAACTCGTGGCTGATGTTGGCGAAGAAGTTGGTCTTGGCCCGGTCGAGGGCGGCCAGCTCGGCGGCGCGGGCGCGCTGGTGCTCGTACGCCTGCTGCTTGCCGACGGCCCGGGAGACCTGCGCGGCGACCAGGTCGAAGAAGTCGCGGTACTCGTCGGTCAGCGGCAACCGGCGGGCGAGGCCGACGACCAGCGTCCCGACGGTCTCGCTCGCCGCGGTGACCGGCAGCACCAGCGCCCGCTCGGTCGCGTCGGCCGGGACCCGGGCGAGCAGGTCCGTCACGGCGACGGTGGTGGCGGCGCCGCCGGCGGCGACCTCGGCGAGCGACGCCGGGGACGGCGTGGTGACCGCCGCGGCGTCGACGCCGCTGCGCCCCGCCAGCGCGAGGCGGCCGGTGTCGTCGGGCAGGTGCACCAGGGCGAACGGCACGTCCGGCCGGTGCCGGTCGAACACCGCGGCGGCGGCCCGGCCCAGCTCCGCCGTGCTGCCCACCTCGGCCAGCTCGCTGCCCAGCTCCGCCAGCAGCCGCAGCCGGCGCTCGCCGAGCACCCGGCCGGTGGTCTCGTTGACGATGCAGAAGATGCCGTCGACGGTGCCGTCGGCGCCCAGGATCGGGTCGTACGAGACGTCGAAGTACGTCTCCTCGAGGAAGCCGTGCCGGTCGAGCGGGAAGGGATGGTCCTCGGCCCGGTACGACCGGCAGCCGCGGCGGACGCCCTCCAGCAGCGGCCCGAGCACGTCCCAGGTCTCCGCCCAGTGCTCGCGGGCCGGCCGGCCCAGCACGTCCGGGTGCTTGCCGCCGATCGTCGGCCGGTAGGCGTCGTTGTAGAAGGCGAGCTGCTCCTCGCCCCAGAACATGACGATCTGGGCACTGGAGGCGAGCATCATGCCGACCGCCGCGCAGAGCGCCGCCGGCCAGCGGTCCGGGGTGCCCAGCGGGGTGGTGGACCAGTCGAACGTGCGCATCCGCTCGCCCATCTCGCCGCCGGCCGCGAACGCCGCGGCGAGCAGCGGGGGAAACTCCGCTTCCCGGACGCGGTCGGACGGGCACCCCTCGTCCACGCCCCCCTGGGCCGAGCTCATGCAGCCTCCCGCTCCGGCCTTGCCCGCCTCGGCCCGATGATCCGTCCGGCCGTGCCCCGCTCAATACCCTGACGGGCCAGCAACGTAACGCATGCCACGCCCTGGTCGCTGGTTACGTACGCCTCGGCCGGCCGTCGGCTGCCCGACAGCGCCTCCCCCGCCATGCGGAGGGCGCGGGCTCACAGCGGGGTGACGTACGCGCCGGTGATGCCGCCGTCGACCACGAACTGCGCGGCGGTCATGAAGGAGGCGTCGTCGCTGGCGAGGAAGGCCACCGCGGCGGCGATCTCCTCCGGCCTGCCGAACCGCCCCATCGGCACGTGCACCAGCCGGCGGGCCGCGCGCTCCGGATCGGCGGCGAAGAGCTCCAGCAGCAGCGGGGTGGCGACCGGGCCGGGGCAGAGCGCGTTGACCCGGATGCCCTCCCGGGCGAACTGCACGCCCAGTTCCCGGGTCATCGCCAGCACCCCGCCCTTGCTCGCCGTGTACGCGATCTGCGAGGTGGCCGCCCCCATCAGCGCCACGAACGAGGCGGTGTTGACGATCGAGCCCTTGCCCTGCCGGCGCATGTGCGGGATGACGTGCTTGCAGCAGAGGTAGACGCTCGTGGTGTTGACCCGCAGCACCCGCTCCCAGGCGTCCAGCCCGGTCTCCAGGATGGAGTCGTCCTCCGGCGGGGAGATGCCGGCGTTGTTGAACGCGATGTCGACCCGCCCGTGCCGCTCGGCCACCCCGTCGAAGAGGTCCCGTACGACCGCCTCGTCGGCGACGTCCGCCGCGACGAACTCGCCGCCCACGGAGTCGGCGGCCCGCTTGCCGGCCTCCGGGTCGATGTCCACGCAGACCACCCGCGCCCCCTCGGCGGCGAACCGCCGCACGGTGGCCAGCCCGATCCCGCTGCCCGCACCGGTGACCACGGCCACCCGGTCCTGAAGACGACCCTGCACGCGCCTCACTCCTCCGTTGCGATGAACACGTTCTTGACGTCGGTGAAGGCGTGCAGCGCGTCCGGGCCCAGCTCGCGGCCCAGCCCGGAGCGCTTCATGCCGCCGAAGGGGGTCCAGTACCGCACCGAGGCGTGCGAGTTGACGCTGAGGTTGCCCGCCGCGACCGCCCGCGCCACCCGCACGGCGCGACCCACGTCCCGGGTCCAGACCGAGCCGGACAGGCCGTACTCGGTGTCGTTGGCGAGCCGCACCGCGTCGGCCTCGTCGTCGAACGGGAGCACCGAGACGACCGGGCCGAAGATCTCCTCCCGCCAGTGCCGGTCCGCCGTGGAGTCGGCGAGCAGCACCGTCGGGGCGTACCAGAAGCCGGGGCCGTCGGGGCGGGAGCCGGTGAAGGCGACGGTCGCCCCGTCGACGTACCCCGCGACCCGGTCCCGCTGGCCGGCGGAGATGAGCGGGCCCATCTCGGCGGTCTCCCGGGTCGGATCCTCCACCCGCAACGCCCGCACCGCCGGCTCGAGCAGCTCCAGGAAGCGGTCGTACGCCGGCCGCTGGACCAGGATCCGGGACCGGGCGCAGCAGTCCTGGCCGGCGTTGTCGAAGACGGCGTACGGGGCGGTCGCCGCCGCCTTCTCCAGGTCGGCGTCGGCGAAGACCAGGTTGGCGCTCTTGCCGCCCAGCTCCAGCGTCACCCGCTTCACCTGGGCGGCGCAGCCGGCCATGATCCGGGTGCCGACCTCGGTGGAGCCGGTGAAGCAGACCTTGCGGACGGCGGGGTGGGTGACGAAGCGCTCCCCCACCACTGACCCGGCTCCCGGCAGCACCGTGAACACGTCCTCGGGCAGCCCCGCCTCGCGCGCCAGCTCGGCCAGGCGCAGCGCGGTCAGCGGGGTCAGCTCGGCGGGTTTGAGCACCACCGTGTTGCCGGCCGCCAACGCCGGCGCGAAGCCCCAGGCGGCGATCGGCATCGGGAAGTTCCACGGCACGATCACCCCGACCACGCCGAGCGGTTCGTGGAACGTCACGTCCAGCCCGCCCGGCACCGGGATCTGCCGCCCGGTCAGCCGCTCCGGCGCGCCCGCGTAGTAGTCGAGCACGTCCCGGACGTTGCCCGCCTCCCACCGCGCGTTGCCGACGGTGTGCCCCGAGTTGCGCACCTCCAACTGCGCCAGCTCCTCCAGGTGCGCGTCCACCAGCGCGGCGAACCGGCGTAGCAGGCGCGCCCGGTCCCCCGGCGCCACCGCCCGCCACCGCGGGTACGCCGCGTCCGCCCGCCCGATCACCGCGTCGACCTCGTCGACCGACGCCGACGGCACGACCGCGACCACCTCGCCCGTCGCCGGATTCACCACCTCGGTCACGGGCCACCCCTTCCCGTCGGTCACGCGGTCGAGGTCAGAGGCGTTCGAAGCCACGGAAGAGCTCCCAGTCGGTCACGGCGGCGTCGAAGGCGGCCAGCTCGACCCGCGCCTGGTTGGCGTAGTGCGCCACCACCTCGTCGCCGAACGCCTCCCCCGCCACCGTCGAGGACTCCCACCGGCCGAGGGCGTCGCGCAGCGTGCCGGGGACCCGCTCGGCGGCCGGGTCGTCGTACGCGTTGCCGGTGCACTCCTCGCCCAGCTCCAGCCCGCGCTCGATGCCGTGCACGGCGCCGGCGACCAGCGCGGCGATGGCCAGGTACGGGTTCACGTCCGCCCCCGGGACCCGGTTCTCCACCCGCATGCCCTGCCCGTGCCCGACCAGCCGCAGGGCGCAGGTGCGGTTGTCCGTGCCCCACCGCAGCGCGGTCGGGGCGAACGATCCGGGCTGGTAGCGCTTGTAGGAGTTGACGTTCGGGGCGAACAGGAGGCTGAACTCCTGCATGGTGGCGAGCAGCCCGGCGAGCACCCGCCGCCCGGTCGCCGACAGGTGCGCCGGCCCGTCGCCGAGCAGCGCCGACCGGCCGTCCGCGTCACGCAGGGAGAAGTGGATGTGGCAGGAGTTGCCCTCCCGCTCGTTCGGCTTGGCCATGAAGGTGATCGACATGCCCTCCTGGGCGGCGATCTCCTTCGCCCCGTTCTTGTAGATGACGTGGTGGTCGGCGCAGGCCACCGCCTCGTCGTAGCGGAAGGCGATCTCGTGCTGGCCCAGGTTGCACTCCCCTTTCGCGCTCTCGGGGGTCAGCCCCGCCCCTGCCATCTCCCGGCGGATGCGGCGCAGCAGCGGCTCCACCCGGGCGGTGCCGAGCAGGGAGTAGTCCACGTTGTACTGGTTGGCGGGGGTCAGCTCCCGGTAGCCGCGCCGCCAGGCGTCCTCGTAGGAGTCGCGGAACAGCACGAACTCCAGCTCCGTGCCGGCGTACGCGGTCAGCCCGTGCCCCGCCATCCGGTCCAGCTGACGGCGCAGGATCTGCCGGGGCGAGGCGGCCACCGGCCCTGACCCGTCCGGCCAGGCCAGGTCCGCCAGGAGCAGCGCGGTGCCCGGCTGCCAGGGCACCCGACGCAGCGTGTCGAGGTCCGGCACCATGGCGAAGTCGCCGTAGCCGCGTTCCCAGCTCGACATCGCGTACCCGTCGACGGTGTTCATGTCGACGTCCACGGCGAGCAGGTAGTTGCAGCCCTCGCTGCCGTGCGCGACGACGTGGTCGAGGAAGTAGGGGGCGTGGAACCGCTTGCCCTGCAACCGGCCCTGCATGTCCACCAGGGCCAGCACCACGGTGTCGATCTCGCCCTCGGCGATGGCGACCCGCAGTTGTTCCAACGTGAGCGGAGCTTTCCTCATCGGCGGGCCTCCATCACCAAGGTCTACTGGCTAACCTGACCACCGTCAATGCCCAGCCCCGGATCCCGGCAACCGCCCGGGATGGGTGCGCCGGGCTCACTGGCCGGCCTGTCGCCCGGCCCCCGCCGGACGTGGCCCCGCCGACCGGCCCGGCGAACGGGCAAATTGCGTTGCCGTCCGGGCGCGTACGCCGCATGCTTGAGCCCGTGACCAGGCCCGATCGCGACGGGCCACCGCCGGGCGCTCGGACCGCCCCGGCACCGCGGCGGCGCGGGGCACGTCACCTCTCTCTCACCCGTGCGGCGCTGCGCCGTACCCGACGCCCGCCCCGCGCCGCCGCCCCACCACGACGCCGACGAAGGTGAAGGTCGGCGCGGACCCGTCAGGTCAGCAGCAGACCGGCGACCCAGAGCGCCGCCACGAGCAGGCCGGCGAGGAACTCGACCAGCATGGACAGGCCGGCCGCCGCCACGGCCTGCTTCGTCGCCGGCCAGGCCAGCCGGGAGTCGCCCAGCCGCAGTCGCTCCGCCGCCCACACCCCGCCGACGAAGCCGAGCACCAGCCCGACCACCGGCACGACGAAGAAGCCGACCAGCCCCAGCACGCCGCCGGCGAGCAGCGACGAGGTGGGCACCCCGCTGCGTTTCAGGTTCCGCCCCGGCCAGGCGTACTTCACGACGGTGCCACCGGCGACGACCACCGTGGCGGCGGCGAGCACCGCCCAGCGCCCCGGCCCGGCGCCGCCGAAGAGCGCCCAGACCAGCACCCCGCCCCAGCACAGCGGCAGCGCCGGCAGGCCGGGCACCACCACGCCGGCCAGCCCGGCGAGGATGGCCAGCGCGGCGAGGACGGCGACGGCCGCCTCGGTGTCGGTGAGGCTCATGCCGCGGCTCCGTGCCCGCCGCCGCGCAGCCGGGCCGTGATCTCCGCCGCCGGCGCCGGCGGGCCGAAGTACCGCCCCTGCCCGGTGTCGCAGCGCAGCGCCCGCAGCCGTTCGGCCTGCACCCCGGTCTCGACCGCCTCCGCGGTGACCCACAGCTCCAACGCGTGCGCCAGCCGCACCAGCGCGTCCACGATCCGCTCGTCCCGGTGGTCGGTGGCCGCCTCCGGACCGTCGCCCCGGATCCCCTCGACGAACGGGCCGGCCAGCTTGAGGCAGTGGATCGGCAGCCGCCGCAGGTACGCCAGGTTCGAGTAGCCGGTGCCGAAGTCGTCGATCGCCAGCCGTACGCCCAGGGCGGCCAGCCGGTGCAGCGACCGCAGCGGCTCCCCCGCGGTGCCCATCACGGCGCTCTCGGTCAGCTCCAGCTGCAACAGCCCGGCCGGGAGCCCGGTGGAGGCCAGCGCGTCGGCGACGGTCTCCACGATCCGCGGGTCGTCGGCCTGGCGGGCGGCCAGGTTGACGCTGACCACCAGCCGGGCCGCGGGGAACTCGCGCCGCCACTCCTCCGCGTCCCGGCACGCCTGCCGCAGCACCCACTCGCCGAGCCGGACGATCAGGCCGGTCTCCTCCGCCAGCCCGATGAACCGGTCCGGCCCGATGAGCCCCAGCTCCGGGTGCTGCCAGCGGACCAGCGCCTCCACGGCCAGCATCGAGCCCTCCAGCAGGGACACGATCGGCTGGTAGTGGAGCACGAACTCGTCCCGGTCCAGCGCCGCCGGCAGCCCGGCGGCCAGCGCGGAGCGGGCGATGTCCCGGGCGCCGCGCTCCGGGTCGTAGACCGCCCACCGGCCGCGGCCCTCCGCCTTCGCCCAGTAGAGCGTGGTGTCGGCGGCCTTCATCAGCTCCGAGGCGCTCGTCCCGCCGACGGGACACTCGACGATGCCGACGCTCGCCGAGACGGCGAGCTGGTGCTCGCCGATCCGGACCGGAGCGGACACGGCGGCCAGCGCCGCCTCGGCGACGGCCACCGCGTCGTCGATGCCGGTGCCGTCGTCGACCAGGATGACGAACTCGTCCCCGCCCATCCGGGCGACCAGGTGGCCGCGCCCGGCGACGCACTCAGCGAGCCGCCGGGCGATCATCACGAGCAGCCGGTCACCGAGGTCGTGGCCGAGGCTGTCGTTGACCGCCTTGAAGCCGTCCAGGTCGAGGAAGCAGACCCCGACGCGGTGCTCCGCGTCGGCCGTTTCGAAGACCCGACCCAGCGTCTCGAAGAACAGGGTCCGGTTGGGCAGGCCGGTGAGCGGGTCGTGCAGCGCCTGGAAGCGCAGCCGCTGCTGGAGCTCGTACCGCTCGGTGATGTCCTCGATCATCGCGACGGTGAACCGGGGCCGGCCGTCGTCGTGCCGGATCAGCGAGACGGACAGGTCGGTCCAGACCACGCTGCCGTCCTTGCGGTGGTAGCGCTTCTCCACCCGGGCGCTGTCGTGCTTGCCCTCCACCAGCGCCTGGTAGAGCTCCCACATCCCGGCCGCGTCGTCGGCGTGGAACAGCGACGCCACGTTCATCTGCCGCAGCTCCGCGACGGAGTAGCCGAGCATGTCCGCGAACGCCTGGTTGACGTCGATGATCCGACCGTCGACGCCGGCGATGCCGATGCCCGTGGGCGCCCCGACGAAGACCGCCCGGAACCGGGCCTCGCTGTCACGCAGGGCCTGCTCGACCTCGTCCCGCGCCTGCCACGCCGAGCGGGCGATCCGCTCCTGCTGGGCGAAGGTGCGGTCGCGCAGGGCGCGGGCGAACCCGGCGGCCAGCCCGCCCTGCACGGCCGCGACCCGCTCCACCGTCTCGTCGTGGTGCGCCCGGGCGGGCAGCACCTCGGGCAGGAAGCGCTCGCCGAGGGCCCGCACCGACCAGTCGAGCACCCGCGGCTCCGTCAGGTGCTCCTCGACCAGTGCGCGCCCGACCTCCTCGGCCGGCAGGGCCGAGAAGGGTTCGGCGAGCACGGCCTGCGCCAGCCGGACGGTGTGCAGGTGCAGCAGCCGCTCGGTCTCGGCCGCGCTGAGCGGCACGAAACCGAGCCGGCGCACCGCCCGGGACCACTCGGTCGCGTACCGCAGGGCGCCCGACCGGCTGAGGTCGTCGCCGCCGGGCTCCGGGACGGCGCCCATGGGCTCAGGCGGTGGGCTGGTCGTACCGGGCGACGCCGCCGAAGGCGCCGAACCGCTCCGGCTGGTCGTCCACGTCGGACGGCGAGTCCGGACGCCAGAGCGGCATGTGCACCACGCCCGGCTCCAGGATCGTCCAGTCGCCGAAGAAGCTGGTGACCTCGGCCCGCGAGCGCAGCGTGATCTCGGTGTCGGTACGCGCCGAGAGGCGCTGCGCGTCGAGCATCTCCTGCGGCTGGTCCTCGAAGGTGGAGTGCGAGATGACCAGGAAGCTGCCCGGGGCGGCGGCGGCCCGCAGGGTGGCCAGGACGTCGCCGGGTCGGTCGGCGTCCGGGATGAAGTGCACCACCCCGGCGAGCAGGATGCCCAGCGGCCGGCTGAAGTCGAGCAGCGCCAGCTCACGGGCCTCGGTCAGGATCCGCTCCGGCTCGCGCAGGTCGGCGTGGATCACTCCGGTCAGCTCGTTGCCGGCGAGCAGCTCCCGGCTGTGCGCCACCGCGACCGGGTCGATGTCGACGTAGACCACCCGGGCCTTCGGGTTGGCCGTCTGGGCGACCTCGTGCACGTTGCCGACGGTCGGGATGCCGGAACCGATGTCGAGGAACTGGTCGATCCCGGCGTCCAGCAGCGTACGCACGGCCCGGCGCAGGAACTCGCGGCCGGCGCGCATGGTGGCCGCCAGGTTGGGGGTCATGCCGGCGATCTGCTCGGCGAGCTGCCGGTCGATCTCGAAGTTGTGCGCCCCGCCGAGGAAGTAGTCGTAGACCCGGGCCGCGCTCGGCCGGGAGAGGTCGATCTCGGCGGGAAGTCCGTCCGGCATCTGCACTGCTGCACCCCATGTCGTCGCCGCGGTGCGGGAGGGAACCGGCGTCGGGGCGCGTGAGGGACACGCGGAGCCACACCGGCCGACCCGCGGATCGAGTGGTGCCCACCACTCTAGGCCGCCCACTCCCTGCACGGGGAGGTCCCATGACCCACTTCGTCGGCCCGTCCGGTGTCCGTCACCGACCGGACACCCGGGCGCCGGCCGGGCACGCCCCGCGCCCCCTCCGGCCGGCGGGGGCGGCGGGCCCAGGACGGGCCGGCCGCCCTCCGGACGGCGACGGGTCAGCCGGCGGACTCCAGCAGCAGCGAGATGCCCTGCCCCACGCCGACACACATGGTGGCGAGCGCCCGCCGCCCGCCCCGGCGGCGCAGCTCCAGCGCGGCGGTCAGGGCCAGCCGGGCGCCGCTCGCGCCGAGCGGGTGCCCGAGTGCGATCGCCCCGCCGTTCGGGTTGACGTGCTCGGCGTCGGTGGGCAGGCCCAGCTCGCGCAGCACCGCGACGGACTGCGCGGCGAACGCCTCGTTCAGCTCGATCACGTCGACCGCGTCGAGGCCGACGCCGAGCCGGTCGAGCAGCTTCCGGGTGGCCGGCACCGGCCCGACGCCCATGGTCCGGGGCGGTACGCCGGCCGCGGCGGCCCCGGCGATCCGGGCCAGGGGGGACAGGCCGTACCGGGCCACGGCCGCCTCGGAGGCGACCAGCAGCGCCACCGCGCCGTCATTGACGCCGGAGGAGTTGCCGGCGGTCACCGTGCCGCCCTCGCGGAACGGGGTGGGCAGCGCGGCCAGCTTCTCCAGCGAGGTCTCCCGGGGGTGCTCGTCGACCTCGACGAGCTTCGTCTCGCGCCGCCCCGCCGGCACGGTCACCGGCACGATCTCCTCGGCGAACCGGCCGTCGGCCTGTGCCTTCGCGGCCCGCTGCTGCGACCGGTACGCGAACTCGTCCTGCTCGGCCCGGCCGACGCCGTACTCGGCGGCGACGTTCTCCGCGGTCTCCGGCATGGAGTCGATGCCCCAGTGCTTCTTCATCAGGGGGTTGACCAGCCGCCAGCCGATGGTGGTGTCGTAGACCTCGGCGTTGCGGGAGTACGGGGTCGTCGCCTTCGGCATCACGAACGGGGCGCGGCTCATGCTCTCCACCCCGCCGGCCACGACGAGGTCGGCCTCGCCGGCCACGATCGACCGGGCGGCGGTGGCCAGGGCGTCGAGGCCGGAACCGCAGAGCCGGTTGACCGTGCTGCCGGGCACCTCCTCGGGCAGCCCGCCGAGCAGCGCCGCCATCCGGGCCACGTTGCGGTTGTCCTCCCCGGCCTGGTTGGCGCAGCCCAGGACCACGTCGTCCACCCGCGCCCAGTCCACGGACGGGTGCCGGGCGACCAGCTCGCGGATCACGTGCGCGGCCAGGTCGTCGGGGCGGACGCCGGCGAGGGCGCCGCCGTACCGGCCGATCGGGGTGCGGACACCGGCCACCAGGTATGCCACGGTCATCAGCGCGATCCTTCGGGGGGTGGGAAGGGGCGGGGGCGGGCGCTTCCGGGTCACGGGGTCGCCCGGCCGCCAGGATATCCGCGCGCCCAGCGGATAGGTTGACGGCATGGCCCGGGCCCAGTTCAGCGCAGAGACCAGCGGCAGTGGCGCGTTCGTCCGCCAGCCCAACCGGTTCACCGGTCGGGTCACCCCCCACTCGACCTCCCCCGCCGGGGGCGGCCCCGACGACCAGGACCGCTGGCCGCTGGAGCCGGGCCGCTACCGGCTGATCTGGTGCCGGGCCTGCCCCTGGGCGCACCGGGCCCGGATCGTCCGTAACCTGCTCGGCCTCCAGGACGCGATCTCGCTCGGCACGGTCGACCCGATCCGCGACGAGCGCGGCTGGCGGTTCAGCCTCGACCCGGACGGGTTCGACCCGGTGCTCGGCATCGGCTTCCTCTCCGAGGCGTACCTGGCCACGGATCCCGACTACACCGGGCGGGTCACCGTGCCGGCCCTGGTCGACACGCGCACCGGGCGGGTGGTCACCAACGACTACCCGCAGCTCACCCTCGACTTCTCCACCGAGTGGCGCAGCCTGCACAGGCCGGGCGCGCCGGACCTCTACCCGGTGGAGCTCCGCCCGGAGATGGACGCGCTGATGGCGGAGATCCACCGGGACGTCAACAACGGCGTCTACCGGTGCGGCTTCGCCACCTCCCAGGCCGCGTACGAGGAGGCGTTCACGGCGCTGTTCGCCCGGCTCGACGCGCTGTCGGAGCGGCTGGCGGGCCGGCGTTACCTGATGGGCGACGCGATCACCGAGGCCGACGTGCGGCTGTTCACCACCCTGGTCCGCTTCGACGTGGCGTACCACGGGCACTTCAAGTGCAACCGGCAGAAGCTCACCGAGATGCCGGTGCTCTGGGCGTACGCGCGGGACCTGTTCCAGACGCCGGGCTTCGGTGAGACGGTCGACTTCGACCACATCAAGCGGCACTACTACGGCACCCACGCGGCGATCAACCCGACGGGCATCGTCCCGCTCGGCCCCGACACCTCCGGCTGGACGACGCCGCACGGGCGTGGCTGAGCCGCGCCGGGCGGACCCGACAATCGCCCCGCGCCTGGCCGAGCCGCGCCGGGCGGGCCCCACGGTCTCCCCGGCCCGGGCCGCCGCCGCGTCGGCCGCCACCGGCTGCATCGTCGCGGGCGCGACCGCCGTGACCGTCGCCGTGATCGCCGGTCCCGGCCCGGGCCTGACCGGGTACGTCAGCGAGGCGGGCGTCACCGACAGCGCGTACGCCCCGGCGTACCGGATCGGGGTCTTCGCCCTCGCCGCGGCGCTGCTGCTGCTCGCGGCGGCGTTGCCGGCGGGGCTGCGGGCCGCGGCCGCGCTGCTCGCCGCCGGGAGCGTCTGCACCCTGGTCTCGGGCGCGGTGACGTGCAGCGCGGGCTGCCCGCTGCCGCCGTTCGAGCGGGCCACGGCGGCCGACCTGGTGCACGGCGGGGCGAGCATCGTCGCGACCGCGGCGGTGGTCTTCGCGATGCTGGCGATCGCCTTCCCGCCCGGGGCCGACCGGTCGCTGCGCCGGCTGGCCGCCGGGGCGGCGGCGGTGGCGCTGCCGCTGGCCGGGTTGGTGGGGCTGGCGATGCTCGCGGTGGGCCGGGGCGCCCTGGTCGGGGTGCTGGAGCGACTGCTGCTCCTGGTGGCGCTCCTCTGGGCCGCCACCACCGCCGGCACCATCGCCCTGCGCCGGCAGGGAAGGGCACCCGGTTGACGCCTTCGGCGGAGAAAAGGGTCGTTTCCCCGCACCTGCTGTAAGGAGCGTCACCGGAGTCGATCCTTCCGATCGGCCGGCCGGAGGGATAGCCTCGGCGGGCGATGACCAACGTCTGGCACCTCACCGTGCGCCTGTATGTCGACCTCCGACTGCAGGCCAGCGGCATCTGTCCGGCGCAGCCGCTCTCCTGACGCTGCCCCGTTCGACCCTCCAGACCCTGGGACACATCCTCATGGCTTCCGCCCTGCGCAAGATCCCCTTCTCCGTGCAGATCCTGCTCGGCCTCGTCCTCGGCGTGGCGCTCGGCTTCCTCGCCCGCGCCAACGACCTGAGCTGGCTCACCAGCACCCTCGACACCGTCGGCGGCCTCTTCGTCCAGCTGCTCAAGCTGGCCGTGCCGCCGCTGGTCTTCACCGCCATCGTGGTCAGCGTCGTCAGTCTGCGGGGGGTGGCCAACGCCGCCCGGCTCGCGCTGAAGACCCTGCTCTGGTTCGGCGCCACCGCGTTGGTCGCGGTGGCCGTCGGCATCGGTCTCGGCCTGCTCACCAACCCCGGCCGCGGCGTCACCCTGGACACCGCCGGCGCCGCCGCCCCGAAGAAGACGGGCTCCTGGACCGACTTCCTCACCGGCATCGTGCCGACCAACCCGGTCGGCGCCTTCGTCGAGGGCAACGTGCTCCAGATCGTCTTCCTGGCCCTCGTCGTCGGCGCCGCGGCGCTGCTGGTCGGCGAGAAGGCCGAGCCGTTCGTGGCGCTCAACCGGGCGCTGCTGGAGATCGTCCAGAAGGCGCTCTGGTGGGTCATCCGGCTCGCCCCGATCGGCACGCTCGGCCTGATCGGCAACGCCGTCGCCTCGTACGGCTGGAACCTGCTGGCCCCGCTCGCGAAGTTCACCACCGCCGTCTACGTCGGCTGCGCGATCGTGCTGTTCGTGGTCTACCCGCTGGTGCTGCTGGCCGCCGGCCGGCTCAACCCGCTGCGCTTCTTCGCCGGCGCCTGGCCCGCGATCGAGCTGGCCTTCGTCTCCCGTTCCTCGGTGGGCACGATGCCGGTGACCCAGCGCTCGGTCGAGCGGCTCGGCGTCCCCCGCGAGTACGCCTCGTTCGCGGTGCCCTTCGGCGCGACCACGAAGATGGACGGCTGCGCGGCGATCTACCCGGCCCTCGCGGCGATCTTCGTCGCCCAGGTCTTCGGGGTGGACCTCGGCGTCACCGACTACCTGCTGATCGCCTTCGTGTCGGTGGTCGGCTCGGCCGCCACCGCCGGCCTGACCGGCGCGATCGTGATGCTCACGCTGACCCTGAGCACGCTGGGCCTGCCGCTGGCCGGCGCCGGCCTGCTGCTGGCGATCGACCCGATCCTCGACATGATCCGCACCGCCACCAACGTGGCCGGTCAGGCGCTGGTGCCGACCGTCGTCGCGGCCCGCGAGGGCACGCTGGACCGGACCGCGTACGACTCGGCCGGCCGGCGCTCGCCGCTCGACCCGGCGGACGCGGACGCCGACGCCCGGTCCCGCCGGCCGGAGGACCTCAGCCCCGTCCCGGCCTGAGGACTCCTCCCGCCCGGCGACGCGGAACGCCGCTGCGGCACGATCCCGGCGGACCACGCCCGCCACGAGCCCGGCGGACCACGCCCGCCTCGACCCCGGCGGGACGTCCGGGCGACGTCCACCACCGACGGGAGCGTCGACGCCGAGGAGGACCTCCGTGGGGAGGTCCTCCTCGGCCGGTAGAGAGGATCGCGACATGAGTGTCCTGTTCACGCCGCTGGCCCTGCGCGCGGTGACCCTGCCCAACCGGATCGCCCTGGCGCCGATGTGCCAGTACACCGCCGGCCCGGACGGCCTGCCCACCGACTGGCACCTGGTGCACCTGGGCGGCCGGGCCGTCGGCGGCGCCGGCCTGGTGCTGACCGAGGCCACCGCGGTGGTGCCGGAGGGGCGGATCAGCCCCCAGGACACCGGGCTCTGGTCCGGGGCGCACGTCGACGCCTGGCGGCCGGTGACCGCGTTCGTCGCGGCGCACGGCGCCGTGCCGGCGGTGCAGCTCGCGCACGCCGGGTTCAAGGCGTCGACGTACCGGCCGTGGGCGCCGCGCCGGGGCGGGGTGCCCGACGCCGAGGGCGGATGGACGCCGGTCGGCCCCGGGTCGACGCCGTTCGTGCCCGGCTACCGGGTGCCGACCGCCCTGGACGAAGCCGGGATCGCCGGCGTGGTCGAGGCGTTCGCGGCGGCGGCCGGGCGGGCCGTCGACGCCGGGTTCGCCGCCGTGGAGATCCACGCCGCGCACGGCTACCTGCTGCACGAGTTCCTCTCGCCCCTGACCAACCAGCGGCGGGACGGCTGGGGCGGGGACCGGGCCGGCCGGATGCGGCTGACCCTGGAGGTGGCCCGCGCGGTCCGCGCGGCGGTCGGCGAGGACGTGCCGGTGCTGACCCGGATCTCCGTCACGGACTGGGAGCCCGACGGCTGGACGGTCGAGGACAGCGTGGTGCTCGCCGGCGAGCTGGCCGGTGCCGGGGTCGACCTCGTCGACTGCTCCTCGGGCGGCGCGTCCAGCACCGCCACGATCCCCGTCGGCCCGGGCTACCAGGTGCCGCTGTCCGCCCGGGTGCGCCGCGAGGCCGGCGTCGCCACCGGCGCGGTCGGCCTGATCGTCGAGCCGGAGCAGGCCGAGGAGATCGTCGCCGCCGGCGACGCCGACCTGGTCCTGCTCGGGCGGGAACTCCTGCGCGACCCGTACTGGCCGCACCGCGCCGCCGCCAAGCTCGGCGCCACCCCCGCCTGGCCCGCCCAGTACACCCGCGCCCTCTGACCCCATCCCCACCCCCGGGGCGGGGCCGGGGGAGGGCGGGTCAGCCGGCCAGGTGGGACCAGTGCGGTTCCAGGTCGCGCCAGGGGCCCTGGGCGGCGACCGTGCCGGACAGCAGGACCACGACGTGGTCGGCCCGCACCAGGGCCGCCCGCTTCGAGGTCGAACCCACCACGGTCACCCCGTGCTCGCGCAGGGCCTGCCAGAGCGCCAGCTCCGTGGTGACGTCCAGCGCCGAGGACACGTCGTCGGCGACCAGCAGCTCGGTACGCGGCGCGAGCGCCCGGGCCAGCGCGAGGCGCTGCAACTGCCCGCCGGAGAGCCGGGTGCCCTTGTGCCCGATCAGCAGCCCGAGCCCGCCCCCGGCCGCCGCCAGGTCGTGGTCGAGCTGGGCGGTCGACACCGCCGCGGCGGCGTCCACCTGGTGGCCCAGCGTGATGTTGTCGGCCACCGTGCCGGAGAGCACCCGGGGCAACTGGCCGACGTAGCCCACCTGGTTGGGGCGCAGGAACAGCTCCGGCTCGGTGACCGGCTCGCCGTTCCAGGTCAGCAGGCCGGTGTGCGGCGCGATGCCGGCGAGCGCCCGCAGCAGCGACGACTTGCCCGAGCCGACCGGCCCGACGACCAGCACCAGCTGGCCGCGTTCCACCGTCAGGTCGACGTCGCGGACGGCCACCGTCCCGTCGGTGTGCCGGACCCCGAAGCCCGTCAGCTCCAGCCGGCGCAGCGGGCGCCGGGGCGGCACGTCCGGCGCCGGCGCGGTGCCCGCGCCGAGGTCCACGTCCGGCACCGCCGCCGAGTACGCCGCCACCCCGGTCATCGCCACCGTCCGCCGCGTCCACACCCGCGCGGAGGGGATCTGCGAGATCAGCGACGCCGTCGTCCAGGCGAACCAGCGGGCCGCCGCCAGGGTGGCGACCGCGACCAGGGTGGCGCCGGCCGACAGCTCGCCGGCCAGGAACAGCGCCCACGCGCCGATCGGCAGCAGGCCGCTGACCAGCGACGGGGTCGACCGCGACCACACCTGCACCGCGATCTCGCGGCGTTGCCGGTCGCTGCGGACCACGTCGAGGTCGGCCAGGTGGGCCAGCACCGGCCGGGTGGCCCCGGCGAGTTTCACCGTACGGGCGGCCGACAGCGAGGAGACCAGGGCGGTGGCGAACGCGGCCCGCGCGGCGACGGTGGCCCGGGCGGAGCGTTCCAGCCGCGGCCCGAACAGCGTCGCGGCCAGCCCGGAGACCACCATCGTCCCGGCGAAGAACAGCCCCGGCACGACGCTGCCGGTCACGGCCGTCATCGCGGCCAGCAGCACGAGCGAGATCCCCTGGTCGCTCACGTTGTCGGCGAGCTGCACCACCCGCTCGGTGTCGCCGCCCTGGGCCACCACCTCCGCCGGGGTGTGCCCGCTGACCCGGCGCGGCCCGGTCTGCCCGTGCACCAGCCGCAGGCTGATCCGCAGCATCTGCCGGACCCACCACTGTGGGAACCGGTAGCCGGTGAACCAGTGCACCGGCAGGGTGACCAGCAGGGCGGCGACGATCCCCACCGCCGGCAGCCAGGGGTCCCCGACGCCGTCGACCAGGTCGGCCCAGAGCCAGGGCAGCACCGGCCCGTCCATCCCGAGGACCACCAGCAGCACGAACATCGCGAGCGAGGCCAGCCCGTACCGGGCGTCGTTGACGCACAGCCGCAGGACCTCCCGCAGCCCGCGCAGGCCCCGCAGCCCCCGGGGCGGCGCCGGGGCCGTCGCCTCGGGCTCCGCCGGTGTCGTCGGCGTCGGGTCGCCGTCGGGCGCGGTCGGCCGCCCGGCCGCCGGCTCCACCGGGTCGGGGCCGGTGGGCGGCCACGGGTCCGGCGGGCCGGGCAGCAGGTCCACCCCGCCGGACCGGGCCCCGGACCCCGCGTGCGCGTACGCGGTGACGTGGCTGCTGGCGAGCAGGTCGGCGAAGCGGGCCGACTCCCGCAGCGGACCCGCCTCGACCACCGCCCCGTCGGCCATCACCACCACCTCGTCGCAGCGGCGTACGGACGAGAGGCGGTGCGCGATGACGATGCCGATCCGGTCGCGCAGCAGCCGCTCGGTGGCCTGCTGCACCCGTGCCTCGGTGACCGGGTCGAGACGGGCGGTGGCCTCGTCGAGGATCACCACGTGCGGGTCGCGCACCAGGATCCGGGCGAAGGCGACCAGTTGCTCCTGCCCGGCCGAGAGCACGTGCCCACCCTCGCCGAGCCGGGTCTCCAGGCCGTCGGGCAGCTCGGCGATCCAGCCCGCCAGGCCCAGCTCGTGCAGCGCCCGGGCGGCGGCGTCGCGCAGTTCCGGCTCGAACAGCGCGACGTTCTCGGCGAGGGTGCCGGCGAGGATCTCCGTGCGCTGGGGCACCACGGCGATCCACCGGCGCAGCTGCTCGACGTCGAGGTCGCGCACGTCGCGGCCGGCCAGGAAGACCGTCCCCGGCGGCACGTCGACGGCCCGGGTGAGGATCTTCGCCAGGGTGGACTTGCCGGAGCCGGTCCGGCCGACGAGGGCGTACGAGCGGCCACGGGCGAAGGTCAGGTGGACGTCGCGCAGCGCGGGGCCGCGCCCGCCGTCCGGCTCGGCGCTCGGGTAACGGAAGGTGAGGCCGCGCACCAGCAGGTCGCCCTCGGTCGGGGCGGCCCCGCCCACGGGCTCCTGCGGGGAGTTCGCCAGCAGTTGCACCCGGCCCCACGCGCCGAGGGCGTACTGGAGCTCGGGGACCATCCGGCTGACGTGCTCGACGGTCATGCCGAACCCGATCGCGAGCAGCCAGACGGCGGTGAGCCGGGCGCCGTCGACCCGGCCGGCGACCAGCGCCCACGCGCCGCCGAGCACCACGGCGGCGATCCCCGCCAGGGTCGCGCCGGCGGCCACCGTGGTGACCCGGGCCGACATCCGCCACACGCGGACGCCCCGGTCGAGCACCTCGGCCGCCCGCCGGGCGTAGAGGCGCAGCACGTACGGCCGGGCCAGGCTGGTCCGCACGTCGTCCTGGCCGTGGACGGCCTCCTCCATCACGGCGGCGAGGTCGGACCACGCCTCCTCCTCGGCCATCCGGGCCGGGGCGATCCGCGCGGTGGGCCGGCGCAGGCCGACCGCGAGCAGGACCGTGAGCAGCAGCATCCCGACGCCGGCCGGCCACCAGACCGCGAGGGCGACGACCGTCGAGAGCAGGCCCGTCGTCAGCGCCTGCGCGATCCGTACGCCCTGGTTGCGCACCGCGGCGGCGACCTGGTAGACGTCGCCGTCGATGCGGTCGAGCAGCTCGCCGACCGGAGTGGTCTCCAGGGTCGGCAGGTCCTGCCCGAACGCCACCCGGCACAGCCGGCGGCGCACGTCGGCGGACCAGTCGGCGGTCAGCCCGGCCATCAGCAGGCTGACCACGAGGTCGGTGAGCACGGCGGCGACCAGCGCCACCGCCAGCAGCGCGAAGAACCCGGCGGCGCGGTGCACCAGGACGGGACCGGCCAGCGCGGCGGCGGCGGCCTGACCGCCGGCGCCGCACACGATCAGGCAGGCCACGACCGCCATGCGGCGGGGCGAGGTGACCCACAGGTCCCGGAGCAGACGCATCGGAGTCCCTTCGGGAAGGCGGTGGGGAGACGTTCAGCCTGCTCGGTGGGGGTGTCCGGTTCAACGCATTTACGGCCGGCCGGGGGCGGGGGGCGGCCGGGTCAGGTCCGGGCGACCCGGCGGACGATGCCGAGCAGCGCCTCCTCGACGTCCTCGATCGGCCGGTCCGGCTGGAACACCAGCCAGTCCACCGCCACCACCAGCCCGACGCCGAACAGCGCGGACGAGGCGGTCCGCACGTCCAGGTCCGCGGGCAGGTCGCCGACGGCCACCCCGGCCCGGACCGTCTCGGCGATCACCTCGATCGCCTCGCCGCGCAGCAGCCGCAGCGTCTGCTGCCACTCCCGGTTCGTCCGCCACATCTCCGAGAGCAGGAGCTGCGCGAAGGCCCGGTACCGCCGGATGTACTCCAGTTCGGCGCGCACCAGCGCGGCCAGCGCCTCGCGCGGCGGCAGCCCGGCGACGGCGGCCCGGAACTCGGCGGTGAGCAGGCCGATCCCGTGCCGGAGCAGCTCCTCGAAGAGCACCGTCTTGGACTCGAAGTTGTAGTAGACGGTGCCCTTGGCCACCCCGGCGCGGGCCGCGATGTCGTCCACGGTGGTCGCCGAGAAGCCCTGTTCGGCGATGAGCTCCACGGCCGCCTCGAAGAGGCGCTGGCGGGTGTCCTCCCGCCGCCGCGACCGTCCGTCCGTCACTGGCCCTCCCCGTCCGCGCCTCCGACCCGCCAGCATCCTCACATGGACAGCTCGGGGTGCAGCGTGGCCGGGGTCAGGCGGCGCGCCCGGCGGGCGGTGACCACGGTGAGCGCGAGCGCCGCCGCGCCGAAGCCGGCCAGCACCAGCGCCCCCGTGCCGACCGGCCCGGCCGATCCGCCGTTGACGGTGTGCCGCAGGGCCGTGACCACGTAGGTCATCGGCAGCCAGGGGTGGATCGCCTGGAAGAAGCCCGGTGAGGTCTGCACCGGATAGGTGCCGCCGGACGAGGTGAGCTGGAGCATCAGCAGGGCCAGCGCGGCGAGCCGGCCGGCGGGCCCGAGCAGCGCCCCGAGCCACTGCACGATCGCGGTGAAGGCGAGCGCGGCCAGCGCGAGCAGGCCGAGGGTGGCCGCCGGGCGCGCCGGGTCGAGGTCGAGCGCGAGGGTCACCACCGCGAAGAGCACCCCGGCCTGGGCCAGCCCGATCGCCGCGGCGGGCAGCCAGCCCGCCAGCGCCACCCGCCAGGCGGGCGCGCCGGACATCACGTGCCGCCGGTTGACCGGCCGCAGCAGCATGTACGTGATCATCGCGCCGACCCAGAGGGCCAGCCCGAGGAAGTACGGGGCGAAGCCCACGCCGTACGCGCCGGCGGCGTTGCGGGCGGTGCGGTCCAGCGAGACCGGGTCGCCGAGGACGGCGGCGCGGGCCTCCGCGTCGGCGTACCCGGGGATCTTCTCCTCCCCCTCGGCGAGGCCGTCGGCCAGGTCGCCGGCGCCGCCGCCCAGCCGGGTCAGGCCGGCCGCGAGGTCGCCCGCGCCGCTCTCCAGCCGGGTGAGGCCGTCGGCGAGCCGCTCGCCGCCGGTGCTGAGCCGGTGCAGGCCGCCGTCGAGTTCCCGGGCGCCGGTGGCCAGCCGGAACAGCCCGCCGCGCAGCTCGCCGGCACCGGTGGCCGCCGTGCCGAGGCCGTCGCGCAGCTTGGCGCTGCCCTCGGCGAGGGCGCCCAGCCCGGTGGCCAGCTCGTTGACCTTGGCCTGGGCGGCGGCGACGTCGTCGGCCAGGTGGGGCGCCCCGGCGGCGATCTCCCGGGCGGTGGCGGCGACCCTGGTCATCCGGTTCTCCAGGGTGGTCAGGTCGGCGGCGTCCAGCGTGCCGGCCACCGCGCGGGCCGCCTCGACGGTGGCCTTCGCGGCCGTACGGGCGGCCACCACGCTGGGATCGTCGGCGAGTTCGGGGTGCGCGGCGACCAGCGCGTCGAGCCGGTCGCGGACCCGCTCGGCCTGGCTGACCGCCTCCTGTGCCCGCCGGGGCAGGGCGTCCAGCCCGTCGGCGAGCGCCTGCGCCCCCTCGGCGATCGCCGTGGCCGACTCCTCGATCCGCTTCGCGTTGTCCCTCAGCACCGGCTCGATCCGGCCGGCCGCGCCGTTGACCTTGTCCGCCACCGCGCGGGTCTGCGTCGCGGCGCGGGCGGTGCCGTCGGCGAGCTGCACCGCCCCGGTACGCAGTTCGCCGAGCCCGGCGGCGAGTTCGTCGGCGCCCTTCGCGGTCTTGTCGAGCCCCGCCGAGAGGCTGCCCGCCCCGGTCGCGGACGCGTCCAGCCCGTCCGCGATCTGGCCCGCGCCGTCCTGCGACGTGCCCAGCCCGTCGGCTACCTTGCCCGCGCCGGTGGTGGAGGAGTCGAGCCCGTCGGCGAGCGTCGCGGCTCCGTCGGCCGCCCGACCGGTCTCGGCCTTGGCGTCGGTGAAGCCCACGAGCATCTTCTCGAAGTAGTTCCCGGCGGCGCTCTGCGCGGCGGCGGCCCGGATCTCGCTGAACGCCGTGCGGGCCAGCAGCCCGGAGAGGTAGTTGGTGGCGTCGTCGTTGACCACCCGCAGCTCCCCCCGCCGGGCGGGCCGGTCGGGCTCCGGGCTGTCCGCCAGGCTGGCGGAGAAGTCCTCCGGGATCGCGAAGACCAGGTGGTAGCGGCCGCTGCGCAGGCCGGCGGCGGCGTCCCCGGCGTCGGTGACGTGCCAGCCGAAGACCCGCCGGTCGAGCAGCTCGTCGGCGAGGTCCTGCCCCGCGTGTACGACCGTGCCGTCACTCGCGGTGGCGGGGCGGTCGGCGTTGACCAGCGCCACCGGGATGCGGTCCAGCTTGGCGTACGGGTCCCAGAAGGCGTAGAGGTAGAGCGCCCCGTAGAGCAGCGGGACGACGGTGAGCACGGCGAGCGCGGCGCGGGGCAGCCGGCCCCGGGTCAGCCGGCGCAGCTCGAACCGGGCGAGTCGGAAGACGCTCATCGGGCCACCTCCACGGTCTCGGTCGGATCGGTCTCGTCGCCCGGACCGGCGGCGGCGGGCGGCCGGGCCGCCTCGGACGACCCGGCCGCCTCGGACGACCCGGCTGCCTCCTCGGACGGTCCGGCCGCCTCCTCGGTCGGCCGGGCGCTGGCCTCGGGCGCTCCGGCCGCCGCCTCGTCGGGGGGTGACGGCGCGGCCGGCGGGTCACCGAGGCGGTGCACGATCGCGGGGCTGTCCGCCTCGACCGCGCGGGCGCTGGCGACCACCGCGTAGCCCTGGTCGGCCAGGCGGGCGAGCGTCGCCCAGAGCCGGGCGCGTTCCGGGGCGTCGCAACCGGCGTCCACGTCGTCGGCGACGATCAGCCGGGGCCCGCCCAGGGTGGCCAGGACCAGGCCGAGCACCTGCCGTTCCAGCGGGGTGAGGTCGCGCCCCCGGGTGTCCGGGTCGAAGGGCGCCTCCCCGGTGAACCCGGCCCCGGCGATCGCGGCAGCGAAGGCGTCCCGCCGGTACGCCCGGCGGGCCCGCAGCGCGGCGACCGGCACCAGCCGCCGCCGGCGGCGGGGCACCGGCCCGAGCAGCAGCAGCCGCTCCCGGACATGCTCGGCGACGGTCAGCGCGGGGTCGGGCTCGTGCACGCCGGCGACCTGCCCCAGCGCGGCGGGGCCGTGCCGGGTCAGCCGTCCCTCGCTGGTCGGGAAGCGGCCCGCCAGGGCGAGCAGCAGCGAGGTGCGTCCGCTGCCGGGCGGGCCGGTCACCGCGTGCAGTTCGCCCGCGGCGGCGGTCAGGTCGACGCCCCGGAACACCCACCCCCGCCGGGTACGCAGTCCCAGCCCGCGCGCTTCGACGACCACCATCCGACCCGGCCCACCTTCTTGAACTGACTGGTCAGTGCAAAAACATGCCCAGCCTAGCCCCGACCGTCCGGTTCGGCACTTCTCGCCGGGGTGATCCGGGCCATGCCCGGGAGCGTTCAGAACAGCACGGTGGCGAGCGTGCCGACCGGGCGGAAGCCGCAGCGCTCGTAGACCCGGCGCGCCGGCAGGTTGAAGTCGTTGACATAGAGGCTCACGGTCGGGGCGACCCGCAGCAGCGCGTCGCGCACCACGGCCGCCATCGCCGCCGTCGCGATGCCCCTGCCCCGCCACTCGGGGGCCACCCAGACCCCCTGCACCTGGGCGGTCCGGCGGGTCACCACCGCCAGCTCGGCCTTGAACACCACCTGACCGTCGACGAACCGCGCGTACGCCCGCCCGGCCCGGACCAGCTCGGTGACCCGCCGCCGGTAGCCGCGCCCGCCGTCGTCGGCGAGCGGCGAGACGCCCACCTCCTCGGTGTACATGGCCACCGCCGCCGGGAAGAGCCGGTCGACCTCCCCGCCGCGCACCAGCCGCACCTCCGGGTCCGCCCGCAGCGCCGGCAGCGCGTCGGTGGCCAGCAGCGGCTGGTTGGGGCGTACGTCCCGGGCCGGCCCCCAGACGCCGGAGAGCCGGTCCCAGAGGCCGAGCACGGCGTCGGCCCGGCCCACGATCGAGGAGCAGAGCCGCTCCTCGCCGGCGAGCAGGTCGGCGTAGGCGGCGACGGCCGGCTCGGTGGCGAGGACGGGGGTGAGGTTGCCGCCCAACCAGCAGACGGACTCCAGGTGGCGGCGGGTGCCGTAGCCCAGCACCCGGCCCTCGGCGCGCCACCAGGCCAGGCCGCGCGCGGCCACCCGCTCCGCGACCTGCGCGCCCGCGAACGGGTCGAGGTCGAGCAGCCGCTCGACAGCGCGGCGCTCCGACTCCCCGAGTTGCCGTACCGGCACCGTCAGCACGGATACCAGCCTGCCAGATCCGCCCCCCGCCGCGCCGGTCGAGTGGCGAGAGGGACTACGGCACCGGGACCGGTCGCGGCGCGGGCGCGGCGCCCCGGTTGCGGGCGGCCCAGCCGACCACTCCGGGCACCAGGGCACCGAGCAGCAGGAACAGCCCACCGAGCAACAACCAGCCGGGCACGCCCCACCCGACGGCCAACGTGGTCACCACCACCGGCGCGATCATCCGGCCCAGCTCGAAACCCATGCTGTACGCCCCCTGGTACTGCCCGTGGGCGTGCTCGGGCGCGAGCCCGAAGGAGATCCCCCAGCCGGCGGCGGAGTGCCACAGCTCCCCGACGACGTGCGCGAGCGCGCCGGCGACCAGCAGCGCGACGGCGGCGACCGTCGGCAGACCGCCGCTGGCGGCGAAGAGGACGCAGGCGGCGGCGATGGCGAGCCCGGCGCGCCGCGACGCCCGGGCCGCCCCGGCGAGGCTCTCGGTGCCCCGTGCGGCGCGGACCTGGAAGAGCACCACCACCAGGGTGTTGACCAGCATCAGCCCGGAGATCACCCAGGCCGGCGCCCGGGTGTGCCCGACGATCCACAGCGGCAGGGCGATGTTGAGCAGCCCGAAGTGCATCGACATCAGGCCGTCGAGCACGGTGAACGCCAGGAACGGGCGGTCCCGCAGCGCGACCAGCCGGGGGCCCTGCGCGGGGGCGGGCGCGGGAGGGATGGCCGGCAGCCGGGTGAAGACGGCGGCGGCGAGCAGGTACGTCGTCGCGGCGGTGAGGATCAGCGCCACGTACGCCGCCCGGGTGTCGGCGGCGAGCGCGAAGCCGGCGAGCACGGCGCCCACCGAGATCCCGACGTTGGTGGTGGCGCGCAGGTAGGCGCGGGTGCGGACCCGCTGGTCGGCGGGGACGGAACCGGCGATGAGCGCGCCCCGGGCGCCCCGGTCGGCGGCGTCGGCCAGGGCGGTGGCCGCACCGACGGCCAGGAACGCGGCGAACGACTGGACGGTCACCAGGGCGGCGGTCAGCGCGCCCCCGGCGACCAGCGCGGCGACCTGGGTGCCCCGGGGCCCGAGCCGGTCGGCCAGGTAGCCGGTCGGCGCGCTGGCCAGCAGGCCGACCAGGGCCGAGACGGTCAGCCCCACGCCGACCTCGGTGGCGGTGAGGCCGACCGAGCGGGTGAGGAAGAGCGCGCTCGCCACCAGCCAGAGGCCGCGCCCGACGGTCCGCACGAGGGTGCCGAGGGTGAGGGTCCGGGCCGGGCCCGGTTCAGGAAGCAGCCGCACGCCCACACTCTAGCAAGACGTACGTACGGTTTGATAAGCGGGCGCCGGCGTACCCCGTGAAAAAGCGCACCGGCCCCGACCGCCGGGTGGCGGTGGGGCCGGTGCGCGACGGCGCAGTGGGTCAGTGCACGGAGACGGTGGCGCCCGGCAGCAGGCCGCGCAGCTCCTCCGGCAGCTCGGCGCCCATCTCGTCGGCGATGCGCAGCGCCTCCTCGATCAGCGTCTCCACGATCTGCGCCTCGGGCACGGTCTTGACGACCTTGCCCTTGACGAAGATCTGGCCCTTGCCGTTGCCGGAGGCCACGCCCAGGTCGGCCTCGCGGGCCTCGCCCGGGCCGTTCACGACGCAACCCATCACGGCGACCCGCAGCGGCACCGGCAGCCCCTCCAGGCCGGCGGTGACCTCCTCGGCGAGCTTGTAGACGTCGACCTGCGCCCGCCCGCAGGACGGGCAGGAGACGATCTCCAGGCCGCGCTCGCGCAGCCCGAGCGACTCCAGGATCGCGGCGCCGACCTTGATCTCCTCCACCGGCGGGGCCGACAGCGAGACCCGGATCGTGTCGCCGATCCCCTCGGCCAGCAGCGCGCCGAAGGCGACCGCCGACTTGATCGTGCCCTGGAACGCCGGGCCGGCCTCGGTGACGCCCAGGTGCAGCGGGTAGTCGCACTGCTCGGCGAGCTGGCGGTAGGCCCGGACCATCACCACCGGGTCGTTGTGCTTCACCGAGATCTTGATGTCGCGGAAGCCGTGCTCCTCGAACAGCGAGCACTCCCACAGCGCCGACTCGACCAGCGCCTCGGCGGTGGCCTTGCCGTACTTGGCCAGCAGCCGCTTGTCCAGCGAGCCGGCGTTCACGCCGATCCGGATCGGCACGCCCGCGTCGCCGGCCGCCTTGGCGATCTCCTTGACCTTGTCGTCGAACTGCCGGATGTTGCCCGGGTTCACCCGGACCGCCGCGCAGCCCGCGTCGATCGCCGCGAAGACGTACTTCGGCTGGAAGTGGATGTCGGCGATGACCGGGATCTGCGACTTCTTCGCGATCGCCGGCAGCGCCTCCACGTCGTCCTGGCTGGGCACCGCGACCCGGACGATCTGGCAGCCGGACGCGGTCAGCTCGGCGATCTGCTGGAGGGTGGCGTTGACGTCGGACGTGAGGGTGGTGGTCATCGACTGCACGGATACCGGCGCGCCCCCACCGACCGGCACGGAGCCGACCATGATCTGGCGGCTGGCCCGGCGCGGGGCGAGCGGCGGAGGCGGTACGGCCGGGATGCCGAGACTGACAGCGGTCACTTCAGGCACTCACCTTGAGAAGAGCGTGATCGGGTTGACGACGTCCGCGGTGATGGTCAGCAGCGTGAACGCGCCACCGATCAGGATCATCGCGTACGTGAGGGGCATGAGCTTGAGGTAGTCGACGCGGCCGGGGTCGGGGCGGCCGAACCGCGCGTAGACCCAGGAACGGGCCCGCTCGAACCAGGCGATGGCGATGTGCCCGCCGTCCAGCGGCAGCAGGGGCAGCAGGTTGAACACGCCGATGAAGAAGTTCAGCGAGACGAACAGCATGAAGAACAGCAGCCAGGCGTTGTTCTCCACCGCCTCGCCGCCGAGCCGGCTCGCGCCGACCACGCTGATCGGGGTGTCCATGTCCCGCTCGCCGCCGGTGATCGCCGTCCACAGGGCCGGGACCTTCTGCGGGATGCGCTTCATCGCCTCGAAGGTGTTGACCGCCATGTCGCCGGTGAAGTCGGCGGTCGCGCCGAACGCGCCGACCGGCCCGTACGTCACCCGGGTCGGGGTGCTGGGGACGAGGCCCACGCCGAGCGCGGCGACCGGGGCGACCTGACCCTTCGGGTCGTCCAGCGGGGGGCGCTGCGTCTGCGCGAGCACCGCGCTGGCCGTGCCCGGCTGGCCGTCCCGGACGTACGCGATCTGCGCCGTCTCGCCCGGCTTGAGGGCGCGCAGGGTGGTCAGCAGCTGGCCGTAGTCGTTGATCGGCGCGCCGTTGATCGCGGTGATCCGGTCGCCGTCGCGCAGCTGCGCCTGGGCGGCGGGGCTGGCGGGGTCGGCGGTCGTGCACGCCCGCAGGGTGTTCTCCGGCACCACGCAGTCCGACAGCTGGATGACCGCCGGCTCCTTGCGGATCTCGGCCTCGGTGCTCGGGAAGTCCGGGTTGGGCAGGCCGGCGGTGACCGCGATCACCCAGAGGGTGACCAGGGCGAGGGCGAAGTGGGTGATGGAGCCCGCGGACATCACGATCGTCCGCTTCCAGACCGGGTAGCGCCACATCGCGCGCGGCTCGTCCGCCGGGTCGACGTCGTCGTCCTGCGGGGTCATGCCGACGATCTTGCAGAAGCCGCCGAGCGGGATGCCCTTGATGCCGTACTCCGTCTCGCCCCGCTTGAACGACCAGAGCGTGGGGCCGAAGCCGACGAAGTAGCGGGTGACCTTCATGCCGAAGGCCTTGGCGGTGAGCATGTGCCCCGCCTCGTGCAGGCTCACCGAGATGAGGATCGCGAGGGCGAAGAGCACCACCCCGAGCAGGTACGCCATCAAGCTCCTTCCACCGAACCCGCGATGATGATCTCCTGCGCGTGCGCGCGGGCCCACGACTCCGCCGCGAGCACGTCCTCGACGGTACCTGGTTCGTCGAAGTCGGGAGCGTCCTCCAACACCCGCCGGAGGGTGTCGACGATGCCGAGGAAGGGCAGCCGGCCGGCCACGAACGCGGCCACGCACTCCTCGTTGGCCGCGTTGTAGATCGCCGGCCGGCAGCGCCCGGCCTCGCCGGCGGCCTTGGCCAGCGCGACCGCCGGGAACGCCTCGTCGTCCAGCGGCGCGAACTCCCAGGTGTGCGCCGTCGTCCAGTCGACCGCGGCGGCGGCGTCGGCCACCCGGTCCGGCCAGCCGATGCCGAGCGCGATCGGCAGCCGCATGTCGGGCGGGCTGGCCTGGGCGAGGGTGGACCCGTCCACGAACTCGACCATCGAGTGGATCACCGACTGCGGGTGCACCATCACGGTGATGTCGGCGTACGGCACGTCGAACAGCTCGTGCGCCTCGATCACCTCCAGCGCCTTGTTGACCATCGTGGCGGAGTTGATCGTGACGACCGGCCCCATGTTCCAGGTCGGGTGCGCCAGCGCCTGCTCGGGCGTGACCGCGGTCAGCTCGTCGCGCCGCCGGCCCCGGAACGGGCCGCCGCTGGCGGTGACGACCAGCCGGCGCACCTCGCCCCGGGCGCCGCCGCGCAGGCACTGGGCGAGGGCCGAGTGCTCCGAGTCGACGGGGACGATCTGCTCCGGCCGGGTCACCGCCGCCCTGACGAGGGAGCCGCCGGCGACGAGGGACTCCTTGTTGGCCAGCGCGAGCGTACGCCCGGCCCGCAGCGCGGCCAGGGTCGGCGCGAGCCCGAGCGAGCCGACCACCCCGTTGAGCACGACGTCGCAGGGCCACTGCGCCAGCTCGGTCATCGCGTCCGGGCCGGCCACGATCTTGGGAAGCCTGAAGTCGCCGGTGGCCCAGCCGCGCCGGCTCGCATCGGCGTAGAAGGCGAGCTGGAGGTCCTGCGCGGCGGACGCCTTCGCCACGCCCACCGCCTCGACGCCGAGTTCGAGGGCCTGGGCGGCGAGCAGCTCGACGTTGCCACCGCCGGCGCCGAGCGCGACGACCCGGAACCGGTCCGGGTTGCGCCGGACGATGTCGACGGCCTGTGTGCCGATCGAGCCGGTGGAGCCGAGCAGAACAAGATCGCGTGGGGAGGTCACCGGGTCATTCTTCCCCAGCGCCGCTGAGCGCCCGCTGGGAGCCTCAACTCTCCGCGTCGACCTGCTCCTCCGGCAGCGTTTCACCTTCCTCGGGTGCCTCCTCGTCGAGGAGGTCGGCCGGATCGACGGCGAACACGAAGGGCTCGGTCATGGTGAAGGTGCTGCCGGCCGCCGCCGCGCTCACCGGCTGGTACTCCCCCTCGACCAACTCGAACAGGGCGATGGTCGGCACCCGGTTGCGCAGGTCGACCCGGAGGAAGAAGGGAACACCGGCGGCGGCGTACTCGCGCGGCCGGTCGATCACGTCCTTGCGCCGGTTGCCAGGTGACACGATCTCGCCGAGCAGGACGGCCTGACCGATGTCGACGGCCGGCCGGCCGCCGCCGGAGGACCGGAGCACGGCGATGTCGGGGATGAAGAGGTCCTCGCCCGAGACCACGTTGATCTCGGGATAGACCCACAGGCCCGCCCTGCGGGCGGCACGGTGCAGACGGTAGGGCAGCTCACGTTCGACCGACTGGTGGTCGATTCCGGCGTGCGGGGTCACGATCACGCTTCCGCTCAGGACCTCAACCTTGGGGCCGTTGGTCTCCGGCAACAGGTCGAGGGCGAGCTGGGCGGTCCACGGCTCGTCGCGCCACCGCAGCGCGTCGAACGACGGCTCGGTGGGCTGCGACGCGGGTTCGGCTTGCTGCGGCGCCGGCTCGGGCGCGAAAGCCGCCTGGCCCATCCGTGCTCACCCCCTCAGCGGGACATTCTGCTCAGCCAGCCTAACGGCCGCAGCCCCCGCAGCATCGCATCGCACACCCGGTCCGACCCGCACAGGAGCAGGCGATCCACGTCGGGTCAACTCGATCACGGTGACGTACGACGGGACTCCGACGCCGCGCGGCACCGCCATCGGGTCAGGTCCGCCAGGATTCACAGAATCTTCCAATGCATTGACGTCTGTGATTGAATTCCGCCATGCGAAGAGGTCTCGTCTGGCTGGCCGTCGCGCTCGTCTTCGGTTCACTGCTCGTCCACCCGGGCGTGGCCACGGCCGCCACCGTCGCACCGTCGCTGGTCATCGCCAGCGACTTCCCGGACCCTGACGTCGTCAAGTTCGGCGGCACCTACTACGCGTACTCCACCAACAACGGCCACGGGAACGTTCCGGTCGCCACGGCCGCCTCGTTGACCGGGCCGTGGACCAGGCGGGCCGACGCGATGCCGGCCCTCGGCGCCTGGGCCAACGGGGGCCTGACCTGGGCACCGGACGTATCCCAGCGGGCCGACGGGCGGTACCTGCTCTACTACACCGCCCGCAGCCGGGCCACCGGCCGCCAGTGCCTCGGCGCCGCGCTGGCCACGTCGCCGCTCGGGCCGTTCACCGCCGTCGGCACCCAGCCGCTGGTCTGCAACGCCGGCGAGGGCGGCGACATCGACGCGGCGAGCTTCACCGACAGCACCGGCCTGCGCTACCTGCTCTACAAGGACGACGGCAACGCCATCGGTCAGCCGACGAGCCTGTGGCTGCAACAGGTCGCGGCCGACGGGGTGACCCTCCAGGGCGCCCGGGTCGAGTTGCTGCGCAGCGGTCGCGCCGAGGAGGCGGGCATCATCGAGGCGCCGGTGCTGACCAAGGTCGGCGCGCGGTACGTGCTGTTCTACTCGCTCGGCGGTTACGGCGGCGACGGCTACCAGACCAGCTACGCCACGTCGACCTCGCTGACCGGCCCGTACACCAAGGCATACCGCTCGCTGATGACCACGGCGTCGCTGGACCGGGCGGTGCGGGGACCGGGCGGCGCGGACGTGGTACGCGAGGCGGGCGGCGACCACATCGTGTTCCACGGCTGGATCAACAACTACTCCGCCCGGGGCATGTACGTGGCGGCGCTGGGCTGGGCCGGCGGATATCCCGTGGTGCGGGGCAGCCGCGTGCGGTACGAGGCCGAACGCGGCGTGCTCAACCGCTGCGCGGTGCGCGCCGCCCCGAACGCCTCGCAGGGGCAGGTGGTGGCGTACATCGACTACGCGGACAGTTGGGTCGACGTCACCGTCTTCGCGCCCCGGACCGGCGGGTACCGCGTCCACGTCGCCTACGCCGCCGGCTACGGCGACGCCCAGCACACGCTGACCGTCAACGGCGCGAACCCGAGGGTCGTCGCCTACCCCAACACCGGCTGGGACGTCTGGCGGCAGGTGGGCGTCGACGTCACGCTCAACGCGGGCTTCAACACGCTCCGGTTCACCCACCTCAGTCGCTGGGCGGAACTCGACTTCGTCGAAGTGGCGTAACCCCACGCGCACGAGGCACTGCCGAGCCGCCGCCCCGGTGTCGGCGGCGGTCACCCTCAGCCGTCACGGACTGCGGTGGCTCCGGCGTCGTGGCGAGGTGGACCCGTCCGGCGGGGACGGCCGCACCGGCCGGTTCCTCACCTGGGCCCGGACGCGATGACGCCGCCGGTCAGCACGAAGGTCTCCACCTCCTCGCCGCCGTACCAGTCGGTGCGGCGGCCGACGTGGGTCATGCCGAGCCGGCGGGCCACCGCCATCGACGCCTCGTTGCCGGGCGCCACGACCGCGTAGACCTCCCGGGTGCCGGCGGCGAGTTCCCGCGCCACCACCGCCCGGGCCGCCTCGGTCGCGTAGCCGTGGCCCCACGAGTCGGGGTGCAGGTGCCAGCCCACCTCGATGTCCTCGGTCGGCACGTTCTCGTCCCGCCCCGGCAGCGGCTTGAGCAGCACGGTGCCGGCCACCACGCCGGTGTCGCGGACCTCGATCGCCCAGGTGCCGTACCGGCCGCCGTGCCCCGCGTGCCGCTTGCGCCACAGCGCGAGCCGGTCGGCCGCCTGCGCCGGGGCGGTCAGGGGCAGGCCGGTCGCGTTCAGCCAGCGGGTCACCTCCGCCCGGGAGTAGAGGTCGAAGATCCGGGCCAGGTCGGCCGGGTCGGCGGTCCACTCCCGCACGACCAGGCGCTCGGTGGTGAGCACGGTCATGGCGGGTGATCCTATGAGTGACGCGGGGCGCGGCGGGGAACGAGAGCGCGATGGGTGGTGGCTGGCAGCGGGCGAGGCGGATCACCCGTGCCGCGTTCCGCCCGCTGCGCGGCCGGGACCTGTCGCTGCACGCCGCCGCCATCACCTTCTACGGGGCGATCGCCGTGGTGCCGGTGGCGCTGCTGGCGATCTGGCTGACCTCGCTGGTGGCGGGGGCCGGCCGGGTCCGCTGGCTCACGTCGCACGCCGTGGCGGCGTTGCCGGACGACATCGGCGCGCCCCACGCGGTGGCCGCGCTGGTCGAGGCCGGGGTGGGGTTGACCCCGGTGCCGGCGTTGGCGTCGCTGCTGCCGGCGTCCCTGTACGGCGAGGGGCTGCGCCGGGCCTTCGTCTCCGTGGCCGACGGGCACGCCGACGAGTCCCTGGTGGGCTGGCGCGGCCGGCTGCTGCTGCTGCCCCTGCTCGCCCCGGCTCCGGCCCTGCTGCTGTCGATCCTGGTGGCGCTGCCGACGACGACCCGGCTGGTCCGCCAGGGCGGGTTGGCCGGCGCGCTGGGCGTGGTGCTGTCGTTCCTGGCGGTCTGGCTGGTGCTCACCCCCGTGCTGCTCTGGGTGTTCCGGGTGGTCGGTCCGGCGTCGCCGGACTGCCTCTCCGCGCTGGGCGTCGGCTCGTTCACCGCGGCGAACCTGTCCGGGTTCCTGCACGGCTTCGTGCTCTTCGCCTCGCTCCCGATCGACCTGGGCGTGCCGTTCGGGGGCTTCGACGAGATCGGGGCGGGGGTGGCCGTCCTGCTCTGGCTCTATCTCTTCCACGTGATCGTGCTCGCGGGCTACTCCGCCACGCTCGCCCTCTCCCGCTGGCGGGCGGCCCGCGCCCGACCCGCCGGATGAGCGACCACGGGGTGTTCGTCCGACCCGCCGGATGCGCGACCGGGGGGTCCGCGCCGGACGCGGACCCCCCGGTGGACGGCGGCGACGGGCCGGTCAGCGGGTGGGGGCGGGGTCCTGGGGCGCCGGCTCCGGGTCTGCCGCCTCGCGGATGCCGTAGCGGCGGTAGACCCGGCCGAGCGGGCCGGGGGCCCACCAGTTCCAGCGGCCCAGCAGCCGCATGGCGGCCGGCACCAGCAGGGCCCGGACCAGCGTCGCGTCCACCACGATCGCCACGATCATGCCGATCCCGATGAGCTTGATGTACGCCATCGCGCCGCTGGCGAAGCCGGCGACCACGACGACCAGCAGCAGCGCGGCGGCGGTGATGATCCGGCCGGTGTGCTGGAGCCCGGCGGCCACCGAGGCGGCGTTGTCCCCGCTGCGGTCCCACTCCTCGCGCACCCGGGAGAGCAGGAACACCTCGTAGTCGGTCGCCAGCCCGAAGAGCACGGCGAGCATGAGGATCGGGTTGCTGGGCTCGATGAACCCGGTCGGGGTGAAGCCGAGCAGGTCGGCGAGATGCCCGTCCTGGAAGATCCAGACCACCACGCCGAACGAGGCGCCGATCGACACCAGGTTCATCAGCACCGCCTTGACCGGCAGCACCACCGAGCCGAAGGCGAGGAAGAGCAGGACCAGGGTCGCGGCTGCCATGAGCAGGGCCATCCAGGGCAGCCGGTCGCCGAGGCTGTCCAGCAGGTCCCGGTCGGCGCCGGGCCGGCCGCCGACGAGCACCTCCGCGCCGGCCGGGGCGGGCAGGTCGCGCAGCGCCCGGACCACGTCCTGGGCGACGTCGCCGGTCGGCTCGCCGGGGTAGGTCACCGTCAGCAGCGTCGACGTGCCCCGGCTGGCCGCCACCTGCACGCCGGTCACGCCGGGCACGGCGGCCACCCGGTCGGCGAAGGGCTGCGCCTGCGCCGGGGACGCCCCGGACACCAGCACGTCGATCGGCGCGACGGTGCCGCCGGGGAACTCCGCGGCGATCCGCTCGGAGACGACCCGGGGCGTGGCGTCCGCCGGCAGCACCCGCTCGTCGAAGCCGCCGAAGGTGATCCGCAGGAACGGCGCGGCGAGCAGCAGGAGCAGCAGGGTCACGCCGACCAGGTAGCGCACCGGGCGGCGCATCACGCTGCGCGCGATCCGGGCCCAGGCGCCGCCCGTCTCCCCCGCCGCCGGCCGCCCGGCCCGCGCCCGGCGCCGCCACGGCAGCGGTACGCGCAGCGCGTCGATCCGGTGGCCGAGCACCGCGAGCAGGGCCGGCAGCACGGTCAGCGCCGCCAGCATGGCGACCAGCACGGCGGCCATCCCGCCGAGCCCCATCGAGCGCAGGAACGCCTGCGGGAAGATCAGCAGGCTGGCCATGGCGAGCGCGACGGTGAGGCCGGAGACCAACACCGTCCGGCCGGCGGTGGTCATGGTGCGGCGGATCGCGGCGGGCGTGTCGTGACCGGCGGCCAACTCCTCGCGGAACCGGCTGACCACGAAGAGGGCGTAGTCGACCGCCATGCCCAGGCCGATCAGGGTGATGACGTTGATGGCGAAGATCGACACGTCGGTGACCAGGTTGACCAGCCGGACGGCGACGAACGCGCCGAGGATGGACAGCCCGCCGATCAGCAGCGGGGTGGACGCGGCCACCAGCCCGCCGAAGATCAGCACGAGCAGCACCAGCAGCACCGGCATGGAGAGGATCTCCGCCCGGGTGATGTCCTCGGTGGTCTGGCGGTTCGCCTCGTGCAGGAACGCCACCGTGCCGCCGACCTCGGTCCGTACGCCGGGCGTCGTCAGGGCCGGTCGCAGGTCCTCGTACGCGGCGGTCTTGCCGTCCTCGTCGGCAGCCCGGAGCTGGACCAGCGCGTAGGTGGCCCGCCGGTCGGTCGACAGCAGCGCGGGGGCCTGGGTGTCGTACCAGGTGGTGACGCTGGTGACCTCGGAGCGCTGGCGCAGGCCGGTGACGGTGGCCGTGACCGCGTCACGGACGGCCGGCTGGTCGACGGTCGCCCCGTCGCTGGTCCAGAGCACGACCAGGTCCGCGCCCTGCGGCCCCAGCTCGGCGGTGATCCGCTCGGCGGCGCGGCTGGACTCGCTCGCCGGGTCGTCGTATCCGCCCCCGGTCAACTGCCCGAAGACCCCGGCCCCCCAGGTCGAGCCGAGCACGACCACCACCAGGGCGGCGGCCAGCACCGCCCAACGCAGCCGCACCACCACATGTCCCCACCAGGCGAACATTCGCCTCCCCCTCCGCCGACGGCTAAGCTGTAACCATCGCTCATCCGAGTGAACGGCGTTAACTATGACAACGGCGTTCGCTTTGGTCAAGGGGGTTAGCCGCATGACCGCACCGTCCCGACGCGAACGCCTGCGCACGGCGACCCTCGCCGAGATCAAGGACGGGGCACGGCGGCTGTTGGTGACCGGCGGGGTCGAGGCGGTCTCGCTGCGGGCCATCGCCCGGGACATGGGCATGACGGCGCCAGCGATCTACCGCTACTTCCCCAGCCTGGAGGCGCTGGTCGCGGCGCTCGCCGGCGACCTCTACGACGAGCTGCGGCTGCGGCTGGAGGCGGCCCGGGACGACGCCGGGGCCGAGCCCGTCGACCAGTTGCTGGCCATGGGCCGCGCGTTCCGTTCCTGGTCGGTGGCCCACCCCGCCGAGTTCGGGCTGATGTTCGGCGCCCGGGCCCCCGGGCTGGACGCCTTCGTCGACGACTGCGTCAACCCCGACCACCCGGGCGCCCGGTTCGGCGCGGTCTTCGTGCAGCCGATCTTCGAACTCTGGCACCGCGCCCCCTTCCCCACCCCGCCCGCCGAGCTGCTCCAGGAGCGCCTGGGCGGGCGGCTGGAGCCGCTGCGGCTCAGCCACGGCGAGGTGCCGATCGAGGTCGCGTACGCGCTGCTCTCCGGCTGGACCCGGCTCTACGGGCTGGTCGCCATGGAGGTCTTCGGCCAGCTCGCCTGGGCGGTCACCGAGGCCGACGCACTGTTCGAACTGGAGCTGGCCGCGTTCACCGCCCAACTGCGCGCCGATCCGCCGTCGGCGAGCTGACACCGGCGGCGAAGGGCTGACCGGCGGGGCCGACGGGCACTAGGCTCCCCCGGCATGAGCGACGAGCTGCCGACCCGGGCCGACGTGGTGATCGTCGGGTCCGGGCACAACGGTCTGGTGTCCGCGATCCTGCTCGCCCGCGCCGGGCTCGACGTGCTGGTGCTGGAGGCCGCCGACGTGATCGGCGGGGCCACCCGGACGGAGAACCCGTTCCCGAAGGTGCCCGGGCTGCGCCACTCCACCGGCTCCTACCTGCTCGGGTTGATGCCGCCGGAGCTGCTCGCCACGCTGGACGTACGCATTCCGGTGCTGCGCCGCGACCCGCACTACTTCCTGCCCACCCCGGGCCCGAAGGGTTCCCCGTACCTGCTGTTCGGCAGCGACACCGCGGCCACCCGGGCGCAGCTCGCGGAGTTCTTCTCCCCCGCCGACATGGCCGCCGACGACGCCCTCCAGGCCGAGCTGGCCGCGCTGCGCGCCGACCTCGCGCCGGTCTGGCTGGCCGACCCGCTGCCGGTCGAGGAGACCGCCGAGCGGTACGTCCGCCCGGCGCTGCGGCAGGTCTTCGTCGACCTGGTCCGCGGCTCGGTCGCCGACCACCTCGCCCGCTTCGACTTCCGCTCCGAGCTGCTGCTCAGCATGTACGCGGTGACCGACGGCCTGTCCGGGCTGAACGCCGGCCCCGACGACCCCGGCACCGGCCACAACTTCCTCGTGCACAACATGTGCCGCCTGCCCGGCTCCGACGGCACGTGGATGATCGCCGAGGGCGGCATGGGCACGGTGTCCCGCACCTTCGCCGACGCCGCCCGGGCCGCCGGCGCGACGATCCTGACCGGCACCCCGGTCAGCGCGATCACCCTGGCCGGCGGCGCGGCCAGCGGCGTGGCCCTGGCCGACGGGCGGGAGGTGGCCGCCCGGGTGGTGCTCGGGGCGTGTGACCCGTACCGGCTGATGGACCTGCTGCCCGACGGCGCGCTCCCGGCGCCGCTGGCCGACCGGATGGCGGCGGTCCGCCGCCCCGGCACCACCCTCAAGCTCAACCTGGCGCTGACCGGCCTGCCCCGCTTCTCCTGCCTGCCGGCGGACGCGCCGAGCCCGTTCGGGTCGACCATCCACCTGCTGCCCGGCTCGACGTCGCTGATCGGCGGGGGCGGCGAGTCGCCGATGGCGGCGCTGCGCGCGATGTGGGCGGACGTCCAGGCGGGCCGGCTGCCCGAGGAGCCGACGATCGAGTGGTACCTGCACACCACCGTCGACCCGTCGCTGTCGGACGGGCGGGGGCACCACTCCTCGGCGCTCTTCGTCCAGTCGGTGCCCTACGAGCTGGCCGGCACGACCTGGGACGAGGCGCTGCCCGGGTACGTGGAGCGGCTGGTCGGGATCTGCGAGCGGTACGCCCCCGGCACGGCCGACCTGATCGCGGACGCGGTGCCGCTGCCCCCGCCCGGCATCGAGGCCCACTTCGGCATCACCGGCGGACACATCCACCACGTCGACAACACCGTCTCGTTCACCGACCGGATGCCGTACGCCACCGGCGTCGACGGCGTCTACGCCGGCAGCGCGGGCTGCCACCCCGCCGGCAGTGTCATCGGCGCCGCCGGCCACAACGCCGCCCGCCGCATCCTCACCGACCTCGGCCGCTGACCTTGCCGCCGTCCTCGGCGGGGGGCAGGTCGCCGGGGCGGCGGACGAGGGAGAGACCGAGGAGCAGCAGGTAGAGAACGAGGCTGAGGATCGGGTCGACGAAGACGAAGGCGAAGGCGATCAGATAGAGCAGTGGGCGCAGCAGCAGTCGCCGCGCGACCGCCCGGGCCAGCCGGGGATCCAGGTCGGGGTGGAGCAGCCTCCGCCGCCGCGCCCACCACCAGCTCAGGTTGAAGAAGATCGACTCGCCGAGCACGCTGCCGAAGTAGAGGGCGGCCGTCAGCCGCTGCTCGGTCGGACTGCCGCGCAGGTTGTCCGACAGCAGGTCGGCGGTGAACGGGATCGCGGCCACGAAGAGCAGCACGAGCAGGTTGAACACCAGCAGCACCTGGTCGACCCGGACCACGTACCGCCACATGTTGTGGTGGCCGAGCCAGATCTGGCCGGCGATCCCGAAGGTGATCACGTACGCCAGGTAGGACGGCCAGGCGTGGGCGAGGGCGTCGGGAAGCTCCCTCCCGCCGGCCCTCGCCGGGCCGTTCTGGAGCAGTTCGACGGCCATCACCGTCAGCACGACCGCGAAGACGCCGTCGCTGAACGTCTCCACCCGGGAGGCGTCCCGGGCCATCTCCCGGTCGCGCCGGTACCGGTACCCGCTCTTCTCCGCGCCCTCGGCCACGCCGCCCCCTCTCCGACCTGATGGTCACCCGGCGGGGGCGGCGGGCGCGGGGAAACGGCCGCTAGTGCGGTGTCCATAACCTTTGCCAGGTTCGTCGACCGTGAAATTGTCGTACGGGTGGTGTTGGCTTCGGATTGTGCCTCGTCGTCGGGATCCCGCCGCGCCGCCGGTGGTGCATCGCACCGCTCGTGTCGCACTGCGGGTGACGCCGGGACAGCGGCGGCGGTGTTTCGGGCTGCTGCGCTCGGCCGGCGATGTGTGGGCCTGCGTGCTGGAGGTCAACGCCTGGCGGCGTCGCCGCCATGACCCACCACTGACGGGCTACCAGGAGTTGTGCCGCGAGCTGTCGGCCTCGGGTCCGGGCACGTTCGCCGAGTTGGACTCGACCGGGGCGCGGTCGGTGTTGCGGCGGTTTTCCGATGCGTGGTTCGCGGCGGCGAAACGCCGTAAGGCCGGTGACGTGTCGGCACGGTTCCCGCGCCGGCGGCGGGGGTTGGTGCCGGTGCGCTGGTACCACGGCACGTTCACCCTCGACGGCCACCGCGTGCGCATCCCCACAGCGAGGGGCACCACGCCGTTGTGGATGCGTCTGGCACGTCAGGTGCCGTATCCGATCGAGCAGGTTCGCTCGATGACCCTGCTGTGCGAGGGCGGCCGGCTGTTCCTCGACGTCACCGCCGAAGTCCCGATAGCGGTGTACCCACCGGGTGAGGGACCGGATCCCGGCCGGGTGGCGGGCGTGGACGTGGGAATCATCCACCCCTACGCCGCCGCCGGCCCCGGCGGGGAGGGTCTGTTGGTGTCAGGGCGGGCGATCCGCGCCGAGCACCGCATGCACCTGGCCGACACCAAAGCCCGCCAACGTGCCGTCGCCCGCCGCGCGCCGAAACCCGGCCAGCGAGGGTCACGCCGGTGGCGCCAGTACCGGGCCCGCGCCCGCCAGGTGGAGGGCCGGCATCGGCGGCGGGTGCGGCAGGCCCAACACGAAGCCGCCCGCGCGGTGATGTCCTGGGCGGTCGATCAGCGGGTCGGGGTCCTGCACGTCGGCGACCCCCGCGGCGTCTTGGACCTGCCGGCGGGGCGGCGACACAACCTGCGGCTGCGGCAGTGGCAGATCGGCCGACTCCTCCAGATCCTGACCGACAAGGCCACCCTCGCCGGCATCACCGTCCACCTCGTCGACGAACGCGGCACATCCTCCACCTGCCCGGCCTGCCGGCGACGCGTGCCGAAGCCGCGTGGGCGGACCCTGACCTGCCCACACTGCCAGTTCTCAGGCCACCGTGACCTCGTTGCGGCGGCCAGCATCGCCACCCGCACCCCGGGCGGCGGACACACCACCCCCACAGCCGTCGTGCTGCCCTGGGTGGTCACGCACCGTCGAGCCGGCCGGCACCTCCCCGGCACCGGCCGGTCCCGACGTGACCCCCGCCGCCCACCCGGGCGACGTGAGGGTCAAGACGGCCCGCGGTGGCCCGCCCCACCACCCGGTGGGGAGTCGCTCGCCTCTACAGCGAGGATCCACAACAACCCATCGGAGACCCGGTGAACGTTAGTGGACACCGCACTAGCTGATCGCCTCACCCGCCGGGGCGGGGGTCTGCTCGTCGACGCGGTGGGCGCGGATCTTGTGCCCGACGCTGGTCAGGCACCGGCCGCTGGCCAGGTCGAACTTCCAGCCGTGCAGCTGGCAGGTGAGCTGGTCCCCGTCGACGATGCCGAACCGGGTCAGGTCCGCCTTCAGGTGGGGGCAGCGCCGCTGCACCACCCAGTCGCCGAGGGTGATGTCCTCGGCGTCGCTGGTCCGCTCGTGCTCGTCGTACCAGCCCTCGGCGTACTGGAGCCGCTCCTCGGAGAGGCACTTGAAGAACGCGTAGACGAACTCGTTGTACTGGCCGATCCGGGCGGCGGAGAAACGGCAGGAGAGGAAGAGGGAGTTGACCCAGTCCACCTCGCCGATGTGCAGCAGGTGCTCGACCAGCGCACGCTCGGTGCGGAACCGGTAGCGGACCTTCTCGTCCGCGTACGGCCGGACCTCCTTGCCCGGGAAGTCCACCACGATCGACTCAACCGTCTCCCCGCCCGAGCTGTCGGTGCCGACCAGGTCGAAGCGGACCGGCCCGCCGACCCCCTTGGCCAGGTAGATCGACTCGTCCAGCAGCGGCTCGATCCGGCGCTTCATCTCGCCGAGCACGTCGACCTCGGGGTGCCGCCAGGACGCCTTCTCCGCCTCGATGACCGGCCGCTTGCGTTCCCGCATCTCCTCCAGGTGCGCGACCTTGTTCGCGAAGAACTCCTCCACCGGCACCGGGTGGCTGGTCTCGCAGCTCTCGGTGGTGATCTCGGCGACGCTGCCCGGGAGCAGCACGACGCCGTTGGTGCCGCCGACCTTCGCGTACTCGCTGAGGAAGACCGACTGGTCGGGGAAGATGTTGCCCTCGTCGCCGTGGATGTCGTTGAACTGCCACAGCTCGTCGTCGAGGAAGCAGGGCGGGCCGGCGATCGGGAAGACGTGGTCGGCCTTCAGGTCGTCGATGTAGCGCCAGGTGCGGTCGAACTGCCGGTCCCGCTTCTGCTTGCCGAACGCGGTCTTCGCCGCCTGCGGCAGCTCGTAGACCATCGGGTACCAGATCGCGCCGGAGAACTGGAGCATGTGCGCGTGCACGTGGCCCAGCTCGGCGAAGACGCTCAGGTCGGTAGGGCGGGCGTCGTTCTGGTTGAGCAGCCGGACCCCGTCGTACTCCACCCACAGCGACGAGTCACCGATCGGGCCGTCGGTCGGGCTGGTCAGCGCCTGGATCATGATCCTCAGGCCGCCGTCCAGCTCGACGACCTGCTCGTTCGGCGCCTTCAGGAACTTCGTGAAGCCCAGCTCCCGCAGCTCGTCCTCCATCTCGGAGGTGGGGAACGCGGGCAGCAGCACGGTGGCCGCCTTCGACACGAAGTTCCTCAGGTGCGCCGCGTCGAAGTGGTCCCGGTGCAGGTGGGAGACGTAGAGGTAGTCGACGTCGCCGAGGGTCTCCCAGTCGAGCAGGGAATTGTCCGGAAAAGGGAACCACGACGCGAAATAGGCCGGGTTGACCCACGGGTCGCACAGGATGCTGCCCGCGGCCGTGTCGATCCGCATGCTGGCGTGTCCCGTACCGGTCACTCGCACCGCAGTTCCCCCTCGAAGACAAACAAAAGGTGTACGTCCGAAACGCTACCGGAGGCAGTCTGGCGAGCGACCCGCGACGCCGGTAGTGCCGTTACGCCCGGCACCGCCGGGACCTTGGACCCGCCCGGTCGCACGCGAGGGCCGTTCGGGCCGGCGCCCGGGCGTCGACGCGGATCGTGCGGTCCGCCCCATCCGGCCGGACCCAGCGCCGAGCCTGGCAAGGGGCGTGCCAGACTAACCGGAGATCCGATCGCGAGGGAAGGACCGACAGTGGCAGGAAGCGAGCCGGTAACGTCGCCAGACCAGCACAAGCCGGGGCACCGCAAGTCCGGGCGGATCGGCGCGGTGCTCACCGCGCTGGCGCTGCTGGCGATGCTCTGCGGCAACCACGAGGGCAGGGTCGAGGACATCTGGCTGATCGGCCTGGCCGTGCTGCTGCTGGTCATCGTCATCGGCGACGCCGTGCTGCGGCGCAACGGCCTGCGGTCCTGACCGTACCCCGTCAGCCGGCGTCAAGCCGGTCCACGCGCCGGAGACGACACGCACGAGGGCCCGCCCCCCGACCGGGGAGCGGGCCCTCGTCGTACGCGGGTCAGCGGCGGAACAGGATGTCCTGCACGTCCTTGAGCGCGGCGTCGACCTCGGCCTCGAAGTAGCCGCCGGGCACCAGCCCGAAGCGCAGCGTGTCCAGTTCCTTCGGGTTCACCGGCATCGGGTTGCGCCCCTGC
The DNA here is from genome assembly GCF_040679695.1 of Micromonospora sp. NPDC052213. Lineage (NCBI taxonomy): Bacteria > Bacillati > Actinomycetota > Actinomycetes > Micromonosporales > Micromonosporaceae > Micromonospora > Micromonospora sp. NPDC052213. The sequence continues at coordinate 22,166 of NZ_JBFAVI010000016.1, read as the reverse complement.
ATGCCGCCGAGCAGGGTGTCGAAGAACCGGTCGACCTGGTCCGGGTCGTACCCGCTGCCGAACCGGCGCACCTGGAAGCTGCGGCGGATCTGGTCGACGCGGTAGAGGTCGCTGCCGGGCGGGCCAGCCATCGGCGGGCCACCGACCGGCGGGCCACCGACGGGCGGGCCACCGACGGGCGGGCCACCGACCGGCGGGCCGGCCATCGGCGGCGGGCCGCCGTAGCCCTGCTGCGGGGGCGGCCCGGCCGGACCCCGGCCCCGCAGGTCGCGCAGCTCCCGCTCGGGCATCCGGATCTCGGCGGTCATGTCGGTGCGCCCGTGCCGGCCGGCCTCGAAGCCGTCGAAGCGCGGCTCGTCGCCGTAGCCACCCGGGCCGTCGCCGTAACCGCCGGGACCGTCGCCGTAACCGGGGCTGTAGCCACCCGGACCGTCGCCGTAGCCGCCCGGGCCGTCACCGTAGCCACCGGGGCCGTCACCGTAGCCACCCGGACCATCGCCATAGCCGCCGGGACCGGCCGGCAGGCCGCGCGGGGGCGGGCCGCCGTGACCCATCGGCGCGCCCGGACCCGTCGGGCCGGGGCCGCCCGGGCCGCGGTGCGGCTCGTAGCCACCCCGGGGGCCGTCGTAGCCCCCGGCGAAGGCGCCGGTCGGCTCGTCGTAGCGGCCGTAGCGGTCGGCGGAGGGGCCGGCCTGGGTGGGCATCGGCCGGGGCGGCATCGACTGCGGACCGGGAGGCATGCCGCGATCGTCGCGCATCGGCGGGCCCATCCGGTCCGGCGGGCCCATCTGGTCCGGCGGGCCGAACCGGTCCGGCGGGCCCATCCGGTCCGGCGGACCCATCTGGTCCGGCGGGCCGAACCGATCCGGCGGCCCCATCGGATCCGGCGGACCCATCCGATCCGGCGGGCCAAGCCGGTCCGGGGGGCCCATTCGATCCGGCGGACCCATCCGATCCGGCGGACCCATCCGGTCCGGCGGGCCGAGCCGGTCCGGGGGGCCCATCCGGTCCGGCGGGCCGAGCCGGTCGGCGGCCCGAGGGTCGCCGCCGCGGCCACCGACGCCGCCGCGCTCCTCCAACTCGGCCAGCTGCCGCTCGACCCGGTCCAGGTGCAGGTCGACCTGCCACTCGTCGTAGCCGTTGAAGCGGACCCGGAAGACGACGTCGTGGACCTCCTGGGAGGCCACGGGGGCGCCGACCGGCTGGCCGTCGAGCGTCGCCTCGACCCGGTCCAGGAAGGCGTCGACCTCGTCGACCTTGTATCCCCGGCGGAGCGCCTTACGCCGGAAACGCTGACCCTGACTCGCCACTATGTCTCCTGGTCTCGTTCGCTACGCCCGGTCACGCAGTCTCCCCGGTCCGGTCGGTGTCCCTGTTGTCGACGGCGGCGGCGAGCTGCCCACACGCTCCGTCGATCTCGCGACCCCGGGTGTCCCGCACCGTCGTCGACACCCCGGCCTCACGCAACCGCCGGACGAACTCCCGCTCGACCGGCTTCGGGCTGGCATCCCACCGGCTGCCAGGAGTCGGATTGAGCGGGATGAGGTTCACGTGGGCCAGCTTCCCGGCCAGCAGCCGCCCGAGCAGATCGGCTCTCCACGGCTGGTCGTTCACGTCCTTGATCATCGCGTACTCGATCGACACGCGACGTCCCGTCGTCGCCGCGTAGTCCCACGCTGCGTCCAGCACCTCGGACACCTTCCAGCGCTGGTTGACCGGCACGAGTTCGTCGCGCAGCTCATCATCGGGGGCGTGCAGCGACAACGCAAGGGTCACCGAGAGGTCTTCGCTGGCCAGCCGGCGGATGGCCGGCACGAGGCCGACCGTGGAGACGGTGATGTGGCGCTGCGACAGCCCCAGCCCCTCCGGCGCCGGGGCGACGAGCCGGCAGATCGCCGCGACCACCCGGGAGTAGTTGGCAAGCGGCTCGCCCATCCCCATGAAGACGACGTGCGACAGGCGGGGCGGTGATCCCGCCACCGCGCCGGAGGCGGCCACGCCGGCCAGGTAGACCGCCTGGTCGACGATCTCCGCGGTGGACAGGTTGCGGGTCAGCCCGGCCTGGCCGGTGGCGCAGAACGGGCAGGCCATGCCGCAGCCGGCCTGGCTGGAGATGCAGACGGTGACCCGGTCCGGGTAGCCCATCAGCACGCTCTCCACCAGCGAGCCGTCGTGCAGCCGCCAGAGCGCCTTGCGGGTCGCGCCGTCGTCGCAGGCCAGCTCGCGGACCGGGGTGAGCAGGCGCGGCAGGAGCTGGTCGGCGAGCCGGTCCCGGGCGGCGGCCGGGAGGTCCGTCATCTGCGCCGGATCGCGCACCAGGCGGCCGAAGTAGTGGGTGGAGACCTGCTTGGCGCGGAACGCCGGCTCCCCCAGCTCGGCGACCAGCGCGCGGCGGCCGGCGAGGTCGAGGTCGGCGAGGTGACGGGGAGGCATCGCGGGCCGGCGCCCGGGGGCGTCGGGGTCTGCGGGGATCAGGGGCAGGCTCGTCATGGCGGGTCCAGTCTGTCACGCCGGACGGCCGACGCACCTGTCCGGAGGTGCCGAATCGACCCCCACCGCCCGGCCGGGGCCCGCGACGGCCGGTGATTCACGCCTCACTCCAGCACCGGGACGAAGACCGCCAGCAACAGGTACGCGGTCGGCAGCGCGAAGAGGATCGAGTCGAGCCGGTCCATCAGGCCGCCGTGCCCGGGGAGCAGGTTACTCATGTCCTTGACCCCGAGGTCCCGCTTGATCATGGATTCGGCGAGGTCACCGAGGACGGCCGCACCGGAGACCGCCAGCCCGAAGAGCGCGCCCCACCACGGGGCCACGTCGAAGAGCAGCCAGATCAGCAGGGCGCTGCCCAGCGCCGCGGCGGTGACCGAGCCGGCGAAGCCCTCCCAGGACTTCTTCGGGCTCACCGAGGGAGCCATCGGGTGCTTGCCGAAGCTGACGCCGGCGGCGTAACCGCCGGTGTCGGAGAGCACCACCGCGACCAGGGTCACCAGCACCCGCAGGTGGCCGTCGTCCGGCGACGCCGCCAGCAGCGCGGCGAACCCGCCGAGGAACGGCACGTACACGGCGATCAGGGTGGCGGCGGTCAGGTCACGCTGGAAGCCGCGCGGCCCGTCGCCGAGCCGCCAGACCATCGTCCCGAGCACGGTGACCAGCAGGCCGAGGCTGAGCGCGTCGGGACCGGCGAACCAGGCCAGCCCGACGGTGAGCACCCCGCCGGCGATCAGGGGCACCAGCGGCGGGTGGGCGCCGCTGCGGCGCACCGCCCGGGCCATCTCCCAGCTGCCGACCGCGACCGCGCCGGCCACCACCACCAGGAAGGCGGGCGGGTAGAAGAACAGCGGGACCACGATCAGGGCGCCGAGGGCCACGCCGACCGCGATGGCGGCCGGCAGGTTGCGCCCGGCCCGGCTCGATGCGGGCTGCTGCGTCGGGGGCCGGTCGGCGCTGGCCCGGCGTCGGCCGCGCTGCCGCCGGCCCGGGGCCCGCGCGGGCTCCGGCTCCGGCTCGGCGTCCCGCACCGGTTCCAGTTGGGTCGTCGGGTACTCGGAGTCGTCCGGGTGGTGACCGTTCGTCCCGGCCGGGTGGTCGTACGGGGCACCGTCCGCGCTTCCCGGCTCGGAGTGGGCGTCGACCTGCGGGCGGAGGCGGGTGTGCGGCTCGGCGTACGTGTCAGGGGCGACGCCGGGCCGGCGGTGCCACTGGCCGGGCTCCGTCTCGGGCTCCGGCCAGGGCAGGGCGGGGGCGGGGCGGTCGGGGCGGTCCCAGCCGCGGGGCTCGGCGCTGCCGTAGGGGTCGAGGTGGGACATCACGCGCCGAACGGGCCCGGCACGAGATCCACCGCATGACGCACAACCACAACCATTCCCCTACCCGCGCGACTGTTCCGTCCGGTTGACCCGCCCGACGGCCGGCCGATCCCCACCGTTCACCGCAGGGTGGCCGGGAATCGTGCCGAGCCTACTGCACCCGTCGTGTCCCCACGCCGGACCGTGTCCCGCGCCCGTCCCCGGGGCGGCGGGCGCAACGACGGTGGCACCGGACCCCGCTGCCCGGTGCGGGCGCGGCGCCGGTGCCACGGTGTCGTCGTCGCCGCCGGTGGTCACCGGCGTACGGCCTCAGACCTCGAGGAGCTCGTTCTCCTTGTGCTTCACCAGCTCGTCGACGGCGGCGACGTAGCGCTGGGTCAGGTCGTCGAGCTCCTTCTCCGCGCGCCGACCGTCGTCCTCGCCGACCTCGCCGTCCTTGACGAGCCGGTCGAGCTCCTCCTTGCCCTTGCGGCGGATGTTGCGGATGGCCACCTTGGCCTCCTCACCCTTGTGCCGGGCGACCTTGATCATGTCGCGGCGGCGCTCCTCGGTCATCTGCGGGAGCAGGATGCGGAGCTGGTTGCCCTCGTTGTTCGGGTTCGCGCCGAGGTCGGAGTCGCGGATCGCCTTCTCCATGGCGTTGATCTGCGAGTTGTCGTACGGCTTGATGATCACCATGCGCGGCTCGGGCACGCCGATGGACGCCATCTGGGGCAGCGGGGTGGGGCTGCCGTAGTAGTCAATGATGATCTTGGAGAACATGGCGGCGTTGGCGCGACCGGTGCGGATCGCGCCGAACTCCTCCTTGGCGTGCTCGATGGCACGCTCCATCTTCTCCTCGGCCTCGAGGAGGGTGTCGTCGATCACCGGTCTCCTCGCCTCCTTCTTGTGCTCGTCGTGGCTTGTGGTGTCGGAGGAACCGCTGAACGCGGTCGCGAGACCCGCTCAGGCGGTGATCAGGGTGCCGATCTTTTCGCCACCCACGGCCCGGATGATGGTGTCGTCGCCCTGCGCGCCGAAGACCAGCATCGGCAGGCCGTTCTCCATGCACAGGCTGAACGCGGCGGCGTCCGCGACCCGCAGGTTGCGGCGCAGCACCTCGGAGAAGGTGATCGAGTCGAACTTGCTGGCGGTCGGGTCGACCCGCGGGTCGGCGGTGTAGACGCCGTCCACGCCGTTCTTGCTCATCAGCACCACGTCGGCGCGGATCTCCAGGGCGCGCTGGGCTGCCACCGTGTCGGTGGAGAAGTACGGCATGCCGGCGCCCGCGCCGAAGATGACCACGCGCCCCTTCTCCAGGTGCCGGATGGCGCGCAGCGGGATGTAGGGCTCGGCGACCTGGGCCATCGTGATCGCGCTCTGCACGCGCGTCTCGACGCCCTCCTTCTCCAGGAAGTCCTGCAGCGCGAGGCAGTTCATCACGGTGCCGAGCATGCCCATGTAGTCGGCACGGGCCCGGTCCATGCCGCGCTTCTGCAGCTCGGCGCCCCGGAAGAAGTTGCCGCCGCCGACCACCACCGAGACCTGCACACCGCGGCGCACCACGGTGGCGATCTGCCGGGCGACGGCCTGCACCACGTCCGGGTCCACGCCGACCGCGCCCCCGCCGAACACCTCGCCGGAGAGCTTCAGCACCACCCGTCGGGCCCGGCCGGGGGGCGGCGCCGTCGGATCGTCCGCCGCCAGACTCCGGTTACTCACAACCTGCGTCATCCGCCCCGCCCTTCCCCATGCGCACGTCCCGTACGCCGCGTACCGCAAAACTGCCGTAGCCGACCCTATGTGACAAGGAGGCCGCGGTGCCTGTCACGTACACCGGCGGCCTCCTCGTCGACGTTTACCCTTCCCGCGGACGCACGACGCGCCCCGGGGCGGCTCAGGCCTGGCCGACCTCGAACCGCACGAAACGGGTGACCTCGATGCCGGCCTCGGTCAGCATCTGCTTCACCGTCTTCTTGTTGTCGGCGACCGACGCCTGCTCGATCAGGACGTAGTCCTTGAAGAAGGCGTTCACCCGACCCTCGACGATCTTCGGCAGGGCCGCCTCGGGCTTGTTCTCCTCGCGGGCGGTCTGCTCGGCGATGCGCCGCTCGGACTCGACGACGTCGGCCGGCACCTCGTCACGGGTGAGGTACTTCGGCCGCATCGCGGCGATCTGCATGGCGACGGCACGCGCGTCGGCGTCGCCGGCCTCGTCGGTCTTGCCCGTGTACTGCACGAGCACGCCGACCGCCGGGGGCAGATCCTGGCTCTTGCGGTGCAGGTAGACCGCGGTGGTGCCGTCGAGCTTGGCGAACCGGTTGAGGACCAGCTTCTCGCCGATCTTGGCGGACTGCTCCTGGACCAGGTCGGCGACGGCCTTGCCGTCGAGCTCGGTGGCGAGCAGCTCCTCGGCGGTGCCGACGCCGCTGCGCTCGCCGTGCTCGACCAGCCGCTGGGCCAGCTCGATGAAGGCGTCGGTCTTGGCGACGAAGTCGGTCTCGCAGTTGAGCTCGAGCAGCGCCTGGCCGGAGTGGGCGATCAGACCGTTGGCGGCCGTGCGGCCGGCCCGCTTGCCGACGTCCTTGGCGCCCTTGACGCGCAGGATCTCGACGGCCTTGTCGAAGTCGCCCTCGGCCTCGGTCAGCGCCTTCTTGCAGTCCATCATGCCGGCGCCGGTCAGGTCGCGGAGCTTCTTGACGTCCGCGGCGGTGAAGTTGGACATGGCTCTCTCTTCGGTGTTGAGACTGCGGGTGGGTTGGTCCTGGTGCCGGTTACCCGGATCCGGGCGCGACGTGCCCGGCGTACCGGCCGCTCCCCGCCGTCCGAAAAAACGGACGGCGGGGAAGCGGCGGCGCGGTCACTCCGCGGCGGCGGTCGCCGGCTGCTCGGCCGGCTGCCCCTGCTGCTCGTCGGCCTTCTTCGGCTCCTCGAGCAGCTCGCGCTCCCACTCGGCCAGCGGCTCGTCGGAGGCCACACCCGGCTCCGGCTTCTCGTCGGTGCCCCGACGACGGCCGGAGCGGGCGATCAGGCCGTCGGCGACGGCGGCGGCCACGACCTTGGTCAGCAGCTCCGCCGAGCGGATCGCGTCGTCGTTGCCCGGGATCGGGAAGTCGACCTCGTCCGGGTCGCAGTTGGTGTCGAGCACCGCGATCACCGGGATGCCCAGCTTGCGGGCCTCGTCGACGGCGATGTGCTCCTTCTTGGTGTCGACCACCCAGATCGCGGCCGGGAGCTTCTGCATGTCCCGCAGACCGCCGAGGGTGCGGGTCAGCTTGTCCTTCTCGCGGGAGAGCTGCAGGGTCTCCTTCTTGGTGTACCCGGCGGCCGTGCCGCTCAGGTCACCCAGGGCCTCCAGCTCCTTCATCCGCTGCAGCCGCTTGTACACCGTCTGGAAGTTGGTCAGCATGCCGCCGAGCCAGCGGTGGTTGACGTACGGCTGGCCGACCCGGGTCGCCTGCTCGGCGATGGCCTCCTGGGCCTGCTTCTTGGTGCCGACGAAGAGGATGCTGCCACCCTCGGCGACGGTCCCGCGCACGAAGTCGTAGGCCTTCTCGATGTAGTCGAGGGTCTGGCGCAGGTCGATGATGTAGATACCGTTGCGCTCGGTGAAGATGAAGCGCTTCATCTTCGGGTTCCAGCGCCGGGTCTGGTGCCCGAAGTGGACACCGCTCTCCAGCAGCTGGCGCATGGTCACGACGGCCATGGTGGGGTACTCCTTGCGTCCCTGGTTGTCCCGCCCGGCCGGCGGCCGGGCGTCCTGGCGCCCGGTCGCCGGCCATGACGGGCCCGACCAAGATCGGGACCAGGGAGGCCGTCGCCCCACGACGACTCGTGGAGAGGGCGCGCGAGGTCGACCGCACGAGGCGGTCGCCAGTCGACCAGTGTACGCCCCTTCTCCGCCGCCGCCGCTGCGGGTGGCGGGAAGGGGTCAGAACGCCCATTTCCGGCACCGCAGGCCCACGCCGGGGGGCCGAGGTGGGCCGGGGGGGGCGGCGACCGCCGAACCCTCATCGCCAGCGCCCGCCGGGCGACCGCAGCTCGGGCCGCGTCAGGCCGTGGGGTGGGAACCCGCCGGGCTCGGCGAGACGCTCACCCGCGACGGCGTGTCCCGCAGCGCGGATCGCCGGCTCGGGCCGGCGTCAGCCGACCGCGAGGGCGGCGGCGACGAACAACACCAGACCCACGGTCAGGTAGGCCGTCGGCGGGCGCAGCCAGCCCCGGCTCCCCTCCGCCAGCGACAACCCGCCGGTACGCAGCCCGTACAGGCCGATCGCGAAGATCGGCAGGCCGCAGACCAGGAAGGTGCCCGCCACGACGTCGGCGGCCGAGACCGGGTCGCCGGTCACGCCGCCGAGCAGCACCCGCAGCGCGGGGACCTCGAACACCGCGACCAGCAGGGTGAAGAGCGCAGCCAGCGCGGGCCGGCGGGTCCGGTAGACCCCGTCGCCCGCCGGCGGGGACGGGTGCGGGCCGACCACCGGCGGATAGACCGGCACCTCCCCGGGCGGCATGTCGCCACGGGGGCCGATCGGCGGCATCGGTCCGGTCGGCATCTCCAGCGGGTTCGGCGTCCCGACCGCCGGCTGGGGCGCGACGACCGGCGACTCCGGCGGGCTCGCGGACTCGGCCCCCCGGTGGGGCTCGACGATCGGATAGCCGCCCAGCGGGGCCGGGCGGGTCGGCTCGTCGGCCCGCTCGACCGGGCCCGCACCGGCCAGCGCGTCGACGCCCGACGTCGAGACCGCGTCCCGCGACTCCCTCGCCTCCCGCGCCGCGCGTCGACCCGGCCGGTCGGCCGGCAGCTCGCCGGAGACCTCCGGGTCCGACTCGGCGCGCCGGGCGCGACTCGCCCGGTATCCCTCGGTCTCCGCCCGGTCGTCCCCGAGCGACGGCACCGCGACGAACCGTCCCAAGTCGCTCTCGGCGCCGCCGAACCGCCCGGACGCCGGCTCTACCGCCGCGAACCGGCCGGAGTCGGGCTCAACCGCCGCGAAGCGGCCCGAGTCCGGCTCAACCGCCGCGAAGCGACCCGAGTCCGGCTCGACCGCCGCGAAGCGGCCCGAGTCCGGCTCGACCGCCGCGAAGCGACCCGAGTCCGGCTCGACCGCCGCGAAGCGACCGGAATCCGGGTTGGCCACTGCGAAGCGACCCGAGTCCTCCGGGCCGCCGAAGCGGACCCGGTCGGCATCGACAGCGCCGAAGCGTCCCGAGGCGGGCTCATTCGTCGTACCGAAGCGGCCCGGCTCACCGCGCCGGCCGGTCGCGGCCTCGCCGTGCCGGCCGTCCTCTGCGACGCGGCGCTGCTCGGGGGTGCTCAGGTCGTCGTCCCGGTGCCGGGTCTCGGCCGGTCCGCGCCAGTCCGGCTCCCCGTAGCCACGGTCGCGGTCTGCGGGATACCAGCGCGACTCCTGATCTTCGGCAAAGCTCCGTCGTCCGTCCACGTCCGGCACCGTATGCGACCGGCTCCACAGGCGCCATTCGCCCCTCGGACACCCACGGCGGCCGAGCGGCCGGGCTCCGCGGGACGACGGTCCAGGGGGCAGCGCGACGGCGGTCAGGGGCGGGAATCCGCAAGCCGGTCCAGCTCCGCGGCGAGCTGCGCGCGCAGCTCGCCGTGCGCGGGCCCGAGGGCGTACGCCGGATCGCGCCACACCTGCGTCGGATAGCGGTAGACCGGTCCCTGCCGCAGCTCGGCCGGCTCCCAGTCGTACCGGGGGCGCACGTGCGCGTGCAGGAAGGCGTCGAGGTTGCCGAGGATCTCGTAGTTGATCCGCCGGAAGCCCGGGTCCCGCCGGGCGCAGACCCGGGCCACCGCCTCGCCGAGCAGGTCCATGTCCGCCAGGAACGCCAGTCGCCGCCCCCTGGGCAGGTCGGTCAACCGGTCGACCGACGGGTCGTCCGTGATCAGTACGCAGTATCCCGGGAGGTGCTGGTTGTCGCCGATCACGGCGAACCCGGCGGAGAGCCGGCGGAGGACGGTGGGATTCGCGCCACGCAGGGCCGCGCGGACCCGGTCGCTCCGCCAGTCGACGCTCATCCGTCGCACGCTAGCGGACGGCCGGGTGTCCGGGGGTTCCCCGCCGACCGCCTCGGTACCACCGCCGCTGAGGCGGCGTGGGCCGGCCCGCCCGCGGCAGCACGAACTCCTCGGACCAGCCGCGCCCACGGCGGTCCACATAGCACAGCACGAACATGATCGTCCGCTCGTCCACAGCCCGTCCGCCTGTCCACAGGTCGGCGACGCGGGGCGGCGGAGGCCGCCCGGGCCGGGCACGGTGCCGGGCATGACGAAGCGGAACCAGGCGGTCGGCGCGTACGGCGAGCGGTGCGCCGTCCGGCACCTGATCGGGGCGGGGCTGCGCCCCGTCGCCCGGAATTGGCGCTGCCCGGCCGGGGAGATCGACATCATCGCCTGGGACGGGCCGGTGCTCGCCTTCTGCGAGGTGAAAACCCGCCGCTCGGACGAGTTCGGCCCGCCGGCCGAGGCCGTCGTACCGGCCAAGGCCCGCCGGTTGCGCGGGCTCGCCGCCCGGTGGCTGGCCGACACCGGCACCACCGCGGACGAGGTGCGCTTCGACGTGATCTCGGTACGCCTCACCGGCGCCGGCGCCGCCCGGGTCGAGCACCTCAAGGGTGCGTTCTGAGATGGCCGGACGCAGCGGACGGATCTCCGATGGCCTGGGGCGGGTGGCGGCGTGAGCTACGCGAAGGTGCTCTGCGTGGGCCTGGTCGGCGTCACCGGGCACCTGGTGGAGGTCGAGGCCGACCTGGCGGCCGGTCTGCCGGCCGTCGTCATCTCGGGGCTGCCGGACACCGCCCTGCACGAGGCCCGGGACCGGGTCCGCGCGGCGGTGGTCAACTCCGGGCAGCGGTGGCCCAACCGCCGGATCACGCTCAACCTGCTGCCCGCCGACCTGCCCAAGTTCGGCTCGGCGTTCGACCTGGCGATCGCGGTGGCCCTGCTGGGCGGCTCGGGCGAACTGCCGCTGCTGCCGCTGGAGCGCGTGGCGGTCCTCGGCGAGTTGGGCCTCGACGGCACCGTCCGACCGGTGCGCGGCGTACTACCGATGGTCGCCGCGGCCGCCCGGGCCGGCGTCGAGCGGGTGATCGTCCCGGCCGACAACGCCGCCGAGGCGGCGGTCGTCCCCGGGGTCCGGGTCCGGGCGGTCGACACGCTACACCGGCTGGTCAGCTTCGTCCGTGACGGCACGCCCCTGATCGAGCCGGAGGCGGGCGGCCCGGCACCGGCCGGCGACGGGCCCGACCTGGCCGAGGTCGCCGGGCAGGGGCTGGGCCGGCGGGCGCTGGAGGTGGCCGCGGCGGGCGGGCACCACCTGGCGCTGCTCGGGCCGCCGGGCGCCGGCAAGACCATGCTCGCCGAGCGCCTCCCGTCGATCCTGCCCGAGCTGGACGACGAGGCCGCGCTGGAGGTCACCGCCCTGCACTCGATCGCCGGGCTGCTCCCGCCGGGCGGCCGGTTGCTGCGCCGCCCGCCGTTCCAGGCGCCGCACCACACGGCGACGGTGCCGTCCCTGGTCGGCGGCGGTTCGGGGCTGGCGCGTCCCGGCGCGATCTCGCTCGCCCACCGCGGGGTGCTCTTCCTCGACGAGGCGCCCGAGTTCAGCCGGGGCGCGCTGGAGGCGCTGCGCCAGCCGCTGGAGAACGGCCGGGTCCGGCTGGCCCGCAGCCGCGGCGGCGCCGAATACCCGGCCCGTACGCAACTCGTGCTGGCGGCCAACCCGTGCCCGTGCGCCAAGCCGGCCGGGGACGCCTACTGCGAGTGCCCGCCGCAGGCCCGCCGGCGCTATCTCAGCCGGCTGTCCGGTCCCCTGCTAGACCGGATCGACGTGCAGGTGAAGCTGCCACCCGTCCGGGCGGCGGAGCTGATGGAGGCCACCGTGGACAGCGAGTCGTCGGCCACCGTCGCCCGCCGGGTGGCAGCCGCCCGGGAGGCCGCGGCCGCACGCTGGGCGGTCCTCGGCCGCCGGCTCAACGCGGAGATTCCCGGGCCGTACCTGCGTCGACCGCCCTGGCGACTGCCCGGGCCCGACACCGCCGAGCTGCGGGCGCGACTGGACTCGGGGTCGCTCTCCGCCCGGGGCTTCGATCGGATCATCCGCCTGGCCTGGACGATCGCGGACCTCGACGGCCGGGACCGGCCCGACCGGGAGGACGTCCGGGAGGCCATTCAACTGCGAACGGGGGACGGCACGTGAGCACCGACGAGGAGACGCTGGCCCGGGTGGCGCTGACCTGGCTCGCCGAGCCGGGCACCCGGTCGGTGCACCGGCTGGTCGACCGGCTCGGCCCGGCGGCCACACTCGACCTGCTGCTCGACGGGGGCGCGCCGGACGAGGCGTTGCGGGCGACGGTGGCGGCGCGCACCGCCGCCGGAGACGCCCGGGCGGTCGCGGCCGAGGCGCTGGCCCGCGGGGAGCGGCTCGGGGCCCGGATCGTGGTCCCCGGCGACGACGAGTGGCCCGACCGGGTCGACCAGTTGCGCGGGCTGCGGCTGCCCGGCGCGTACCGCCGGGTGGACACCGAGACCGCGCCGCCGCTCTGCTTCTGGGTACGCGGCTCGTGGCCGCTCGCGGAGGCGCTCGACCGCTCCGTCGCGGTCGTCGGCGCCCGGGCCGCCACCGGGTACGGCACGCACGTCGCCACCGAACTCGGCTACGGGCTCGCCGACCGGGACTGGACCGTCGTCTCCGGTGGCGCCTTCGGCATCGACGCGGCGGCCCACCGGGGCGCGCTCAACGCCGGGGGCATCACGGTGGCCGTGCTCGCCTGCGGCGTGGACCGTCCCTACCCGATGGGCAACGCGGCACTGTTCGACCGGATCGCCGATACCGGGCTGCTGGTCAGCGAGTGGATCCCGGGGGCCGACCCGCTGCGTCCCCGGTTCCTCATCCGCAACCGGGTGATCGCGGCGGGGACCCTCGGCACCGTGCTGGTGGAGGCGGCGGCGCGCAGCGGCGCCACCCAGACCACGCACCGGGCACTCGCGCTGGCGAAACCGGGGATGGTGGTGCCGGGCCCGGTCACGTCGGCGATGTCGGTGGGCACGCACGAACTGCTGCGCGAGCACCCGAAGGCCCGGCTGGTCACCGGGGTCGCCCAGGTGCTGGAGGAGGTCGGGCGGATCGGCGAGCTGGCGCCGGTGCCGCGCGGCCCGCAGCGGCCGGTCGACCAGCTCGACGACGACGCCCGGTCGATCGTCGAGGCGCTGCCCCGCCGGGGCGCCGTGGGGGTGGACGTCCTCGCCGCGCGGGCCGGCGTCGCCGTCCGCACCGCCCTGCGGAAACTGTCGATGCTGGAGGAGTTGGCCCTGGTGGTCCACCGCGCGGACGGATACGCCCTCGCGCCGCCGGCCGGCGCGGGTCGGGCCGGCCGGGGGCGGCGCGGTCACGACCAGCCGCCGCACGCAGGCGGGCGGACGGGCGAGGAGGCCCGACGCTGAACGGGCCGACAGCCCGGTCAGTCCCCCTCGAAGCGGATCTCCATGTCGCGGTCCGGCCGGCAGTGCCGCGCCAACAGGTCCAGGCGGCGCACGTGCGTCACCTCGGGCGTCGTCCGGGCCACCTCGGCGAGGCGATCCAGCTCGGCAAGAAGCTGTGGCGTCTGGTCGGCGGGGACCACCAGCTGACCGACGGGGTCCACCCGGTCCAGCAACGGGGTACGCCCGGTGCCGCGGGCCCGCTCGACGAGATCCAGCAGCACGTCGTCGGGATCGGGCAGCACCTCGGCCGGCACGAGGCGGCGCCGGCCCGAGCCCGCCCCGACCACCCGGTAGAGGACGACGTCGACCCCCATGCCCGGTCCCCCTTCGTCGAGCACCGTCCGTCGCGTCGCGACGACGACCTGCGCTCACCCGTTGGTACGACAAGTCTGCGCGCACCGGCCGCGGTAATCCATCACCCCGCCCGCACAGGCGGGAGAGCTTCTGCCCGTGGGGCCCGCGCCGGCACCCGCCGGCCTCGGACCCGTCCCGCCCCGTCATCCCGACCTCGGAGCCGTCCCGCCCCGGTCGAACCGGCCGGTCGCGCACCCGCCCCGCGGCCTGGCGCCCCGCCGGGATCGGGTGGACCGGGCGCGTGGTCGCCGGGTCCCGCCGACCGTAGGCTGGCGCTGTGCCAGAGGATCCACCACCGCCGGCCTGCACGAGGGTCGGGCCCCACCGACCGCGCCGCCCACGATGCCGGCGGCCGGCCACGGGGAGCGGAACTGCTTGCCGGGGGTGCCGACGGTGGCGGCGAAGCGGGGCGTCGCGGTGAGCCGGGAGCCGGCCGGCACCCGGGCGACGCACGAGGCGCTCCCGTCGGCGATGCGCGAGGCGGTGGACGACTTCGCCGGGCACCTGGCCGGGGTGCGCAACCGGTCCACGCACACGGTCCGGGCGTACGTCGGCGACGTGGTGTCGCTGCTGGACCACGCGCGCCGGATGGGCTGCGCCGAACTGGCCGAACTCGACCTGACGGTGCTGCGCAGCTGGCTGGCGAAGCAGCGGACGATGGGCGCCGCGCGGACGTCGCTCGCCCGCCGGGCGGCCTCGGCGCGGGCGTTCAGCGCCTGGGCGCACCGGTCCGGGCTCCTCCTCACCGACGTGGCGGGTGCGCTGGCCAGCCCCCGCGCCCACCGGGACCTGCCGACCGTGCTCCGCGCCGACCAAGCCGCCGCGCTGGTCGAGGCGCCCGGCCGGTCCACCCCGGGCGCGCCGACGCCGCCGGACACCGTCGCCGGGTCACGGCCCCGAGTCCTCGCGCCGGGCGGACGCCTCACCGCTCCGGACAGTGCTTCCGGTCCGACGGAGACGGACACGGCGGACGGAGACCCGGCGGCGCACACGGCGGACGGGGACCCGGGGGCGCACACGGTGGACGGGAACGCGGCGGCGCACACGGCGGACGGCACCGCCAGGGCCGGCGCCGCGAGCGGGGCCACGGCGGACGGTACCGCCGAGGCCGTGGTGCTGCGGGACAGGGCGCTGCTGGAGCTGCTCTACGGCACGGGCGTACGGATCAGCGAGGCGTGCGGCCTCGACATCGCCGACGTCGACCACGCGCGGCGGGTCGTGCGGGTGTTCGGCAAGGGCGGCCGGGAGCGCGCGGTCCCGTACGGGGTGCCGGCGCAGCGGGCGCTCGACGAGTGGCTGCGGCACGGCCGCCCCGCGCTGGCCGGGCCGCACTCCCGGGAGGCGCTGCTGCTCGGCGCCCGCGGCGGGCGGCTCAACCCGACGACGGCCCGACGGATCGTCAGCGGGTACGCCGAGGCCGCCGGGCTGCCCCCGGTCAGCCCGCACGGGCTGCGGCACTCGGCGGCGACCCACCTGCTGGAGGGCGGTGCCGACCTGCGGGCGGTGCAGGAGCTGCTGGGGCACTCGTCCCTCGCGAGCACGCAGATCTACACCCACGTGTCGGTGGAGCGGCTCCGCGCGGCCTACCGCCAGGCCCATCCCCGCGCCTGAGCGGTGGGAGGGAGCCGGACGGCCATGCCCGACGTCGCGGCGATGGCCCGGCCGCTGGGGCCGCCGGGATGCTGGCCGGTGTGGTCGCCTGGCAGCTGCGGTCGCCGGCGTCGACCGTTAGGAACGGCGCGGCGACGAGCCCGGGCCGTCCGGGGCAGAGCCGCGGAGCAGCACGTGCGGCGGTCGGCCCAGGTCCAGACACATCCGCACGTCGTCGTAGCGCTCGTCGCCCACCTCGATGACGTTCGGCAGCCGGCCCCATTCGCGGAACCCCAGCCGCTCGTAGAGCTCGATGGCTCCGTGGTTGTTGCCGCGTACGCCCAGCGCGAGGGTCTCGATACCGGCCTTGCGGGCGTCGTCGATGAGCGCCCCGGTGACCAGCCTGCCGATGCCTCGGCCGCGGGCGGCCGGGTGCGCGGTGATCTTCTCCAGGTCGGCGTAGTGGGCGAAGATCGGCTTCGGGCCGCGCCGCCACAGCCCGGTGCCCACGACCCGGGAGTCGAGCACGGCGAGGACCAGCGCGGCGTCGCCGGCCCCGACCAGGCTCAGCACCCCGTCCAGCCAGGCGTCGGTCTCGGCGCGGCCGGGCGGGACCGCGTACCCGATCGCGCCACCGTGCTCGGCAACCGCGTGCAGCACCCGGTGCACGTCGGCGCGGAGCTGTTCGTCGGCGGCGGTCGGCCAGCGCAGTTCCACGAGGGTCTCCACGATCCGCCATTCTGCGGGATCGAGCGGGGTCGACCGGCACGGACACCCGGCGGAACGCCGGCCGGAGATCCACCGGCCGCTACGATCACCGGGTGAGCGTCCCGCAGCCGCCAGAGCCGATCGCGGCAGCCCGCCTGCTCTTCTCACTCGACCCGGCGGTCAGCCACCTCAACCACGGCTCGTTCGGCGCGGTCCCGGTCCCGGCGCAGCGGGCCCAGCAGCGGCTGCGCGACGAGATGGAGGCCAACCCGCTGCGCTTCTTCACGCAGGGGCTGGTCGACCGGATCACGCACACCCGCCGCCACTTGGCCGGATTCCTGGGCGCCGACCCGGACGGCACCGCCCTGGTGCCGAACGCCACCACCGGCGTGGCGGTGGTGCTCCAGTCGCTCGGCCTGCGCCCCGGCGACGAGGTGCTCACCACCGACCACGGCTACGGCGCGGTCGGCCTCTCCATCGCCCGCGAGTGCCGCCGTACGGGGGCGGTCACCCGGGCGCTGCGGGTGCCGCTGGCCGCCACCGACGAGGAGGTCGTCGAGATCGTCCGCGCGGGGCTGCGCCCCGGCCGGACCCGGCTGCTCGTGGTGGACCAGCTCACCTCGGCCACCGCCCGGCTCTTCCCCGTCGCCGCGATCGTCGGGGTGGCCCGGGAGCACGGGATACCGGTCCTGGTCGACGCCGCGCACGCCCCGGGCATGCTGCCGACCCCGGTCGGTGGCATCGGCGCCGACTTCTGGGTGGGCAACCTGCACAAGTGGGCGTACGCGCCGCGCGGCAGCGCCGTGCTGGTGGTCGCGCCACCGTGGCGGGAGCGCATCGAGCCGCTGGTCGTCTCGTGGGAGCAGGAGTCGGGGTTCCCCGGTCGGGTCGAGTGGGCGGCGACGCAGGACTACACCGGCTGGCTGGCCGCGCCGGTGGGCCTGTTCACGCTGCGCAGCCTCGGCGTCGACCGGGTACGGGCGCACAACGCCGCACTGGTGGCGTACGGCCAGCGGGTGGTCGGGGACGCGCTGGGGGTGGCCCCCGCCGACCTGCCGAACCCCGGCGGGCCCGGGGTCGCCATGCGGATCGTCCCGCTGCCGGCGGGCCTGGGCGCCACGTTCGACGCGGCGCGGGCGCTGCGGGAACGCATCGCCGAGCGGCTCGCCACGGAGGTGGCCGTCATGGCCTGGAACGGGCGGGGCTGGCTGCGGCTGTGCGCGCAGGTCTACAACACCGCCGACGAGTACGAGCGCCTCTCGGTGCGGCTCCCCCCGCTGCTCGCCCAGCGCTGAGCCGCCGCCTCACCGCCGCCCGCCATTGCCTCTCCCGGCCGCCCGGCACACCCACGCCTGCCCGACACCCGCCTGCCCTGGCCCACCCGCACGCCCGACCCGCCCGCACGCCCGGCACGCCCGGCGCCGCCTTTTCCCGGCACGCCCGACACGCCCGCCGCCCGGCGACGGGCCGGTGCCGGCGCCGTCGAGCGGCAGCAGCCGCACCGGGCCGAGGCCGAGCAGCGCCAGCGGGTCGAGGTACTCCGCGCCGCGCCGCAGCCCCCAGTGCAGGCAGGCCGGGGCGGGGCAGCCGGGATGGCCGGCGAGCAGCGCGCCCAGCGGCTCCCCGGCGGCGAGCCGGTCGCCGGGGCGGACCGCCGGCGACACCGGCTCATAGGTGGTCCGTAGTCCGTCGGCGTGCCCGACGCTGACGACCGGGCGGCCGGCGACCATGCCGGCGAAGAGGACCGTGCCGGCACCGGCCGCCCGCACGGTGGCGCCCGGCGCGGCGGCCAGGTCGACGCCCCGGTGGCCGGGCAGCCACGGCTGCGGCGGCGGGTCGAACCGGCGGACCGGGCGGGGCGCACCGTCGAGCGGCCACCGGAATCGCGCCGCCCCGGGTGTCGGGGCCTCGGGCAACGGCGGAAGGTCGGGTGCCACGGCCGCCGCCGCCCCGACCGGCGCCGGAACCGGCCCCGTGCCGGGCACGGCGGCCGGCCCGAGGGACAGCAGTGCGGCGCAGAGCGCGGCGACGCCGGTACGGGTTGCTGGTCGCATGGGCGCAGCCTGCTCGGCGAGGGTCCCGCCCCGCCACCCCGGTCACCCGCCCCTGTGGACGACGGGTCTCCTGTGGACAGCAACCGGAACCTGACGTGATCTGCTATGTGCGGACTCGACCGGCGCGCTCCTCCCCGTCCCCAGCGCCACGAGGCGTCCCCCGACCGGCGGGGCCGACGCCTACGCTGGGCCGGTGACGCGGGACTGGTACGCCTGGCACGCCGACTACGAGGACCCGGGGTCGGCGCTGTCCCGCCGGCTCGCCGAGGTGCGGCTGCGGGTCGGGGAGGCGCTCGACGCGGCCCCGCCCGGCCCGCTGCGGGCGGTCAGCCTCTGCGCCGGGCAGGGACGCGACCTGATTCCCGTGCTGGCGGCCCACCCCCGCCGCGACGACGTGACTGCCCGGTTGGTGGAGATGGATCCCCGCAACGCGGCGGTGGCCCGGTCGGCCGCCCGCGCGGCGGGTCTGTCGTCGGTGGAGGTGGTGGTCGGCGACGCGGCGCGCACCGACGTGTACGCGGATCTCGCCCCGGCCGACCTGGTGCTGGTCTGCGGGGTGTTCGGCAACGTCGGCGAGGCGGACGTCCGCGCCACGGTGCGGCACTGCGCGGCGCTCTGCGCGACCGGCGGCACCGTGTTCTGGACCCGGCACCGGCGCAGCCCCGACCTCGTGCCGACCATTTGCGGGTGGTTCGCGCAGGAGGGCTTCGTGCCGGTGGCGGTGAGCAGCCCGGCGGACGGCGTGGGCGTGGGCGTGCACCGGTTCCTGGGCGAGCCCCGTCCACTCCCGGCCGGGGTGACGATGTTCGCGTTCGTCGACTGAGACCGGGCACACTGGACGATCAGGTCGGGGGCGAGTTCGAGGGCCGCGTGGCGGGTGGGAGCACCGACGGGGCCGGGCGCGCCCGGTGGTCGGGCCACCGGGCGGGACGTGGGCGGTGGGTCAGCCGCCGAAGCCGGAGTCGGCGGGGAGGGAGATGTCGGGCTTCTCCAGCTCCTCGACGTTGACGTCCTTGAAGGTCATCACCCGGACGTTCTTCACGAACCGGGCGGGACGGTACATGTCCCACACCCAGGCGTCGTGCATCTCGACCTCGAAGTAGACCTCACCGTCGGAGTTGCGCACGTGCAGGTCCACCTGGTTGGCCAGGTAGAACCGGCGCTCGGTCTCCACCACGTAGGAGAACTGGCGGACAATGTCGCGGTACTCCCGGTAGAGCTGAAGCTCCATCTCGGTCTCGTACTTCTCGAGATCTTCCGCGCTCATCGCACTCCGCCTTCCATGACCACATCTTCCCCCACCGACGCCGGAGGCCGAGGCTGCTCGCCCAACGCCACGCCGACGGTACCCCCTGCCGGCCCGGAGCGCTCCATCGGCTCGTCCGGCCTTGCGCTCACCGGGCGACGTGCCCTGGGTGGGGCGCCGTCCCGACCGGACACCACCGCCACGTTGACGTACGAGAACCGGTGCTCCCGGCACGGCCCCCGCTCCCGCAGCGCCGCGCTGTGCTCCGGCGTGATGTAGCCCTTGTGCTCGGCGAACCCGTAGCCGGGGAACGTCCCGTCCAGCTCGACCATGATCCGGTCCCGGGTCACCTTGGCGAGCACGCTGGCCGCCGCCACGCAGGCGGCCACCCGGTCGCCCTTCCACACCGCCAGCCCCGGCACGTCGAGGCCGTCCACCCCGAAGCCGTCGGTCAGCACGTACTCGGGGCGGGCGGCCAGCGAGGCGAGGGCGCGGCGCATCGCGGCCAGGTTGCACACGTGCAGGCCCCGCTCGTCGACCTCCTCCGCCGGGATGACCACCACGGAGTACGCCAGGGCGCGGGCGACGACCTCGTCGTAGACCCGCTCCCGGCTGGCCGGGGTGAGCAGCTTCGAGTCGGCCAGCCCGTCGATCTCGCCCCGGCGCCCCTCGGGCAGGATCGCGGCGGCGGCGACCAACGGGCCGGCGCAGGCGCCGCGGCCTGCCTCGTCGGCCCCGGCGACGTGCCGGAAGCCGCGCCGCTGCAACGCCCGCTCCAGCGCGTAGAGCCCGCCCTCGCGGCGTACCACCGTGCGCGGCGGCGTCAGCACGGCACACCTCCGTCGGCCGCCGGCGCCTCGGCCAGCGCCCGGCTCAGCACCGCCGGCAGGTCCGGCGGGTAGTAGCGCTCGTCGGTGGCGGCCAGTTCGGCCAGCGGCCACCACCGGTGGGCGGCGACGCTGGCCCGCTCGATCTCGCTGAAGCCGGCGGTGTCGACCTCGTGATCCGCCACCCGCACCAGGAAGAACTCCTGCTCCTGCCGGTACCACACGCCGTCGAACGGGAACTCCGTGACGTCGCGGTGCACCGGCGCGCCGAACGCCGGGGCCGGCAGCCGTAGCCCGGTCTCCTCGGCCAACTCCCGCGCGGCGCCCTCGGCGTACGTCTCGCCGGGGTCCAGGCCGCCACCGGGGGTGAACCACCAGCGGCCGTGCTCGGGACGGGCCGGGTCGGAGCCGCTGAAGAGCAGCACCCGACCCGCCGCGTCGACGAGCAGGACGCGGGCCGCGCGCCGCGGGGTGTAGTCGGTCACCGCACCAGCCTGCCAGACGCCGCCGACAACGCCCACGCCCGGCGGCCCCTACGGCTCGGGGATGCCCTCGAACTCCTTCGGGACACTCAGCCAGGTGGCCCGGTTGACCGGCCAGAAGACGGTGAACGCCCGCCCGACGACCTCGTCCTCGGGGATGGTGGCTGTCGTGATGTCCTGCCCGGACTGCTGCCAGTGCTCCAGCGAGTCGCCCGACGCCTCGCGGTGGTCGCCCATCACCCAGAGCCGTCCCTCCGGGACGGTGATGTCGAACTCCTCGGCGGTCTTGTCCCCCGGATAGATGTACGGCTCGTCCAGCGGCTTGCCGTTGATCACCAGCCGCTCCTGCGGGTCGCAGCAGACCACGTGGTCGCCGCCGACGCCGATGACCCGCTTGATGAAGTCCTCGCCGTCGGGGTTGCTGCTCCACTCCAGGGGGGCCTTGAAGACGATCACCTCGCCCCGGCGCGGCGACCGGAAGTCGTAGACCAGCTTGTTGACCAGCACCCGATCGTCGATCTGGAGGGTGTTCTCCATGGACGGGGAGGGGATGAAGAAGGTCTGCAGCACGAAGGCTCGCACCAGCACCGCGACCAGGATCGCCACGCCCAGGAGGATGGGCAGCTCCTTCCAGAAGGAACTGCGGGGCTTGTCGGTCTGCTCGTCAATCACGGATGGAGCCTACGTTGCCCGGCTGGGCGCCACCGTCCGGAACGCGCGAGAACGGCCAGCACGGCCACGAACGGGGCGAGCGGCACCACCCCGCCGCCCGGCGTGGGACGCACCGGGGGCGGAGCCCCGGTGGAGACGGCGGGCGGATCGGCGACGTCGTCGAAGGTGGCCGGCACCGACAGCGTGCTCCACCGCGACGACGGCCAGACCACCGCGAAGGCGCGGCCCACCACGTTGTCGATCGGCACCGGCCCCTGGCAGCGGGCGTCCTGGGAGACCAGCCGGTGGTCGCCCATCACGAAGATCTGCCCGGGCGGGACCAGGACCTCCTCGAAGCGCCGGGACCGGCACTCGCGGGGGTTCGGCGGGATGTCGAGCGGCGAGTCCCGGATGACGTACGACGACTCGTCGAGCGGCGTGCCGTTGACCAGCACCCGACCCTGGGCGTCGCAGCACTTGACCCGGTCACCGGGCAGCGCGATGACCCGCTTGATGAAGTCCTTCTCGCCGGGGCGGCTGACGCCGACCAGGTCGCCGACCGTCCGGCCGAGCTTGCCCACGAACCCGGGCTCCGGCTGCTCGTCGACCTGTGGGGCCCACCGGTCGGTGCCCCGGAAGACGACCACCTCGCCCCGCACCGGGTCGCGTACGTCGTAGACGACCTTGTTGACCAGGACCCGGTCGCCGACGAGGAGCGTGTCCTCCATCGAGCCGGAGGGGATGAAGAACGCCTGGAGCAGGAAGGTGCGGATCAGCACCGCGAGGCAGAACGCGACGACCAGCAGCAGCGGCAGCTCCTGCCAGAGCGGCATCTGACGGCGGGGACGTCGCGCCCGGCGGCGCCACGGGTCGACGCCGCCGTCCTCGTCCAGCGTCTGCACCACGCCACTCCCCGGTCAGCCGATATGACAACTACCGCCCGGGAGCCTCGTCGAGGCCCCCCGGG